>DASWER010000237.1:0-2126 GCA_036394655.1 Burkholderiales bacterium | reverse complement strand
ATCGTAGTTCGGATTGTGCAGCAGGCAGCCCCCCTGGGCGCCGCCCTGGCCGAGGAACACGTAGGCGCCGGGACGCTCCTGCAGCATGAAGGAGAAATCCTCGCCGCCCATGGTGGGCTCGTGCTCGGTGATGACGTTCTCTGCGCCGAACATCCGCTTTCCGACCTGCGCGGCGAAGGCGGCACCTTGAACGCTGTTCACCGTTGCCGGATAGCCGCGCGCATAGATCACTTCGGCGCTCGCGCCGAGCGCCTCCGCGGTCTTGGTCGCGATCTCGCGCAGGCGCCGCTCCGCAAGGTCGCGGGTCTCGGGCTGGAAGCTGCGTACCGTGCCCACCAGCTTGACATGATCCGGGATTACGTTGAACACGCCGACCTGGCTGGTGACCATCGAGCAGATGCTCACGACGATGGCATCGATCGGGCTCACGCTGCGGCTGGCAATGCTTTGCAGCGCGGTGATGATGTGTGCCGCCGCGAGCACCGGATCCACCGCAAGGTGCGGCATCGCGCCGTGGCCGCCGCGGCCGTGCACGGTGATCTGGATCTCGTCGGTCGCGGCCATCACCGGCCCCGCGCGCACCGCCATCTTGCCGGGCGGTAGCCCGGGCCAGTTGTGCAGCGCGTAGACCTCGTTGGCGGGGAAGCGCTCGAACAGCCCTTCCTTCACCATCACCTCGCCGCCGCCACCGCCTTCCTCGGCGGGCTGGAAGATGAGGTAGGCCGTGCCGTCGAAGTTGCGCGTCTCGGCGAGGTAGCGCGCTGCGCCGAGCAGCATGGTGGTGTGGCCGTCGTGGCCGCAGGCATGCATGCGCCCTTCGTGCTGCGATTTGTGCGCGAAGCTGTTCTTCTCGTGCATCGGCAGGCAGTCCATGTCGGCGCGCAAGCCGATGCCGCGGCCACTCGCTTTCTTCCTGCCGGGAATGACGCCGACCACGCCGGTCTTCGCCAGCCCGCGATGCACCTCGATGCCCCAGCCGGCGAGCTTTTCCGCCACCAGCGTCGAAGTGCGGTCCTCCTGGAACGACAGCTCCGGGTGCGCGTGGATATCGCGCCGCACAGCGGTGAGCTCGCCGTGATAGCTGCGGATGCGCTCTATGGGAGTGGTCATGGGGTCTGCAGTCGAAGCCGTGGATCGACCGCATAGTAGAGGAGATCGACCGCGAGGTTGATGATGACGAAGAACAGCCCGATCAGGCAAAGGTACGCCGCCATCACCGGCACGTCGGCAAAGGTCACCGCCTGGATGAACAGCAGGCCCATGCCGGGCCACTGGAAAACGGTTTCGGTGATGATGGCGAAGGCGATGATCGCGCCGAGTTGCAGCCCGGTGATGGTGATCACCGGCACGAGCGTGTTCTTCAGCGCGTGGCCGAAATGCACCGCGCGGTCGGTCAGCCCGCGCGCGCGCGCGAAGCGGATGTAGTCGGTGCGCAGCACTTCCAGCATCTCGGAGCGCACCAGGCGCTGGATCAAGGTCATCTGAAACAGACCCAGCGTGATCGACGGCAGGATCAGCGACTTCAGCCCGGACGCCGTGAGCAGCCCGCTGCTCCACCAGCCCACCGCCACCGTGTCGCCGCGGCCGAAGGAGGGCAGCCAGCCGAGCTGCACCGAGAACACCAGGATCAGCAGGATGCCGATGAGGAAGGTGGGCAGCGACACACCTATTAGTGATATCGCGAGCAGGAACTGCGCGAACCAGGAATTTCGTCGCAGCGCGGTATAGACGCCCATCGGGATGCCCACGGCGAGCGCGAAGAGCGCCGCCACGAACGAGAGCTCGAGGGTCGCCGGCAGGCGCTCGACGATCAGCGACCTCACCGGCCGCACCTGCCGCAGGCTCAGGCCGAACTCGCCGCGCAGCGCGTGCTCGACGAACGCCGCGTACTGCACATAGAAGGGCCGATCGAGCCCGAGCTGGCGCGTGACGCGCGCGCGATCTTCCGGCGTCGCGTCCTGGCCGAGCATGAAGATCACCGGATCGCCGACGTAGCGAAACAGCGCAAACGCGATCAGCCCGACGGTGAGCATGACGAGAATCGCCTGGCCGAGCCGCCGCAGGATGAACGCCGCCATGGGTCTGCGAGAATGTTACCGCATGGCTTTTGCGCCTCATTTTGCCAA
>DASWER010000236.1:0-4277 GCA_036394655.1 Burkholderiales bacterium | reverse complement strand
CTTCGTCAAAGAATCGCTTTTCTAGGGAGTCCGATTCATGGATCTGAACCAATACATCCTCGCCCTCAAGGCGCGCCGCAAGGCCTTCGTCACGGTGCTTGCCGTGACCGTGTTCACCGCGATCGTCGTCGCGCTGGTGATGCCGAAGCGTTACGACGCCACCGCCACCATCCTGATCGACGCGCGCGACGAGCAGACCATGGCGCCCGCCCGCATGTCGCCGCGCGAGCGCGCCGGCTACATCTTCACGCAGATGGAGCTGATCGCCAGCGGCAAAGTCGCCCATAAGGTGGTGCGCGACCTCAAGCTCGCCAACCAGCCCGGCGTGCGCGAGGAGTGGGAGAAGGACACCGGGGGCGTCGGCACGATCGAAGAGTGGCTCGCTACCAACCTCCTGGAAAAACTCAAGGTGGACAGCGGCGCGAGCAACATCCTGATCGTCAAGTACTCGGCGAACGACGCCAAGAAGGCCTCCGACATCGCCAATGCCTTCGCCAAGGCCTACCTCGACGTCGCGCTCGAGCTGCGCACCGAGCCCTCGCGCGAGGCCGGCCAGTGGTTCGACGAGCAGGTGAAAGCCCTGCGCGCCGACGTCACCAGCGCGCAGACCAAGCTCTCCTCGTACCAGAAGGAGAAGGGCGTGGTCGGCGGCGACGAGCGCATGGACGTGGAGTACACGCGCATCGCGGAGATCTCGGGCGAGCTGAACCGCCAGAAGGCCGCGACCATCGACGCGCAGACGCGCTACAAGCAGGCGCAGGACCTGATCAAGGATGGCGTGTCGCTCGAGGCCTTCCCGGAGGTGCTGTCGAACGGCTACATCATCACGGTCAAGTCCGCGCTGCAGGCCGCCGAGGCGCGCCTGCAGGAGCAAGGCGAAGTCCTGGGCGCCAACCACCCGACCTACCAGCGCACCGCGGGTGAAGTGCAGAGCCTGCGCGAGCGCCTGAAGTCGGAGGCGACCAAGGTGGTCACGGGTCTGGGCAACGCCGTGCAGCAGAGCCAGAAGCGCATCGAAGAGCTGCAGATCTCGCTCAAGGACCAGCAGGACCGCATCATGAAGGCGCGGGAAAGCCGCGTCGACATGGCGGTGCTCTCGCGCGACCTGGAAAACGCGCAGCGCGCCTATGACGGCGCGCTCTCGCGGGCGATTGCAGTGAAGGTCGACAGCAAGGTGCGCCAGACCAACCTCGCCATGCTGACTCCTGCAGTCGAGCCGCTGAAGCCGGCGGTGCCGAAGGTCGGGCTGATCTCGGCGCTCTCCGTGCTGATCGGTGTGTTGCTCGCCGCAGGCATGGTGTACGTCCTCGAGCTGCTCGATCGCCGCGTGCGCTCGCGCACCGACCTCGAGTCGCGTCTCGCCGTGCCCTCGCTCGGCCTGCTGTCGCGCTGGACCCCGGCCGGCGGGCGCCTGCTGCCCTCGCCGAACTCCACCGTGCGCAACGCGCACGCCCTTCCGCGTCCCTGGTAAGAGGAACCGCCATGCTTGCAAAATCCACTGACAACGTACTGCCGATCGAAGGCAGCTCGCGCCTCACCGGCCGCCACCTCGGCGCCATCCTGATGGACGAGGGCAAGATCACGCCCTCCGACGCCGAGCAGGTCCTCAAGCGCCAGCGCGAGCTGGGCTGGCGCTTCGGCGAAGCGGCGATCGAGCTGAACCTGATCACCGACACCGACCTGCGCGAGGCGCTCGCCAAGCAGTATGAATTTCCCTACCTGGTGGCGGGACCCGATGGCGTCAGCAAAGAGCTGGTGGCCGCCTGGGATCCGTTCCACCCGGTGGTCGAAGAGCTGCGCGGCGTTCGCACGCAGCTCCTGATCCGCTGGTTCAACCCCGCGGCGGGACGCCGCACGCTGGTCATCGCCAGCCCCGGCGCGCGCGAAGGCCGCAGCTTCATCGCCGCCAACCTGGCGGTGTCGTTCTCGCAACTGGGCCAGCGCACGCTGCTGATCGACGCCGACTTCCGCGCGCCGCGCCAGCAGGGCATCTTCAACATTGCCGATCGCTTCGGCCTTTCCTCGGTATTGAGTGGCAGGGCGGATCTGTCGGTCGCCGCTCCGGTCGCCGGCATCACCGGCTTGGCCGTGCTGCCCGCGGGCCCGGTGCCGCCGAACCCGCTCGAGCTCTTGTCGCGCGGCAGCTTCGCCGCGCTGCTCGGCAAGGCGCAATCGGAGTACGACGTGGTGCTGATCGACACGCCGCCCGCCGCCGACTACGCGGATGCGCAGAGCATCGCGTTCCGCGCCGGCGACGTGCTGCTGGTGTCGCGCCGCGATCAGACGCGCGTCGAGGACACCGAGCGCGCCGTGAAAGAGCTGTCGGACGCGAGCGCGCGCATCGTCGGCACGCTCATGAACGCGTACTAAAGAAGTGAAGCGGCCGCCGGACAGGAAATTGATGCTGGCTGCCACGATTCTTCTCGTGGCGGCCGGCATGATCCTGTCCCGACCCGCCGTCGGGACCGATCGCGGCTCGCCGACGGCATTGATCGTCAAGCTCTTCGGGAGGTCTTAATGACCGTCTCCACTGCACGGCTGCCCACTGAACGTGGGCCCGGCCTTGCGCTGGGCGTAGTCGGCCTCGGCCTGTTCGGCGTGCTCTGCGGCGTCGGCCTCGCCATCGGCGAGCTGCAGGCGCTCGTCGCCAGCCTCACCATCCTCAGCTGCCTCGCAGTGCTCGCCGATTTCCGCATCGGCGCGGTGCTGCTGCTCGTCATGCTGCCGGTCGAAGGCAGCTATCTGTTCCCGCACAGCGTGTTCGGCGTCACGGGCTTGAACCCGTTGAACCTGGTGCTGGCGGCAACGCTGTGTTCGTTCCTGCTGCGCGGCGAGCTCAAGAATTTCCTGCCCAGGCCGCTGCTCTGGCTGTTCGTCGTGCCCATCGCCATCGCCGGCCTGATCGGCTCGCGGCACGTCGACCAGGTGTATCCCTACTTCTACGAGGTGGAGGTGATCCACTTCACCGACACGCTCGGCTACCTGCGCGACGTGCTGCTCAAGCCGATGCTGACCGTCGTCGCGGCGCTGCTCATCGCGCAGGCGGTGGCGAAGTCGAAGAAGACCGAGAGCTTCCTCGCGCCCTTCATCGTCGCGGTGTGGTTGATGAGCGTGATGGCCATCGGCTACGTGGCGGCAGAGGGCGTGAGCATCGGTGCGCTGGCGCTGACCAGCTCGCGCACCTTCTTCTCCGCGCTCGGCATGCACGCCAACGACCTCGGGCGGCTGTACGCGGTGGCCTACGCGCTGCTCCTCTTCACGTGGGGCGAGACCAAGGATGCCCGGCTGAAGACCATCCTGTTCGTCACGATGGGCGTCCTGACGATCGCGTTGCTGCTCACCTTCTCGCGCGGCGCCTTCGTCGGCTGGGTGCTGGTGAACGCGCTGTTCCTGGTGTGGAAGTTCAACGCCAAGACCATCGGCCTCGCGCTGCTCGCCGGCGTCGTCGGCCTCGCGCTGATGCCGGGCGCGGTGGTGAGCCGCATGAGCCTGGGCCTGGCCGGCGGCGGCGACGTCAACGAGTTCAGCGCCGGCCGCGTCGAGGAGATCTGGATTCCCCTCTTGCCGGAGCTCTTCAAGAGCCCGCTCTGGGGCAACGGCCTCGATTCGACCATGTGGGCGCAGGCGCTGTGGGCCGAGATGATGCTGCCGGTGACGCATCCGCATAACGCCTACATCCAGGCGATCCTCGACATGGGCCTCATCGGCATGGGCCTGCTGCTCGCCTTCTACTGGCACGTGTACCGCACCTCCCGCGACCTCGGCGGCAACGCGAATCTCTCTCCGACGATGCGCGGCTTCTACCAGGGCGTGGTGGCGGGGCTGATGTGCTTCATCATCACCGGCTTCGCCGGTTCGAGCCTGCGGCCCGCGCCGGAATTCGCCTTCCTGTGGATCGCGATCGGCATGATGTACGGGCAGCTCGCCCGGAGGCCGACGACCTAAAGATGGCGTTTGCCACCCTGCGGCAGGCTGGGGTCCCAGCGCAGGGTCGCCCGGAGCTGGTTACCGCCAAGCGCAAGGCCCAC
Source organism: Burkholderiales bacterium (assembly GCA_036394655.1). Taxonomy (GTDB): domain Bacteria; phylum Pseudomonadota; class Gammaproteobacteria; order Burkholderiales; family SG8-39; genus SCGC-AG-212-J23. The sequence continues at coordinate 249 of DASWER010000236.1, read as the reverse complement.
ATCTGTTTCGTGGCGCCTTACGCCTGGCCGGTGCTCTCGCGCGATCCGAATATCCAGGTGGTAGGCGGCGCCGAGGTGCAGCAGTGCATCCTCGCGCGCCTGCTCGCAGCCAACGGCTACCGCGTGTCGATGATCGCGCTCGATTACGGCCAGCCGAGCCCGGCGCTGGTCGACGGCATCACGGTCTACAAGTCCTTCCGCGAGGACGCCGGCGTGCCGGTGCTGCGCTTCCTGCATCCGCGCCTCACC
>DASWER010000235.1:0-10621 GCA_036394655.1 Burkholderiales bacterium | reverse complement strand
ATCTGCAGGTCGGTCTCGTCGGCGCGCACGTGGATCATCTCGACCGCGGCGGCGAGCGAATCGAAGCCCTCGCGCAGCTTCGGCAGGCAGGCGCGCGCCGCCTCGGTGAGCTGCACGCCGCGCCCGGCGCGCTTGAAGAGCTGCACGCCGAGATAGTCCTCGAGGCTCTTGATCTGGTGGCTCACCGCCGCCTGGGTGATCGCGAGCTCGTTGGCCGCCTCCTTGAACGAGAGGTGGCGCGCGGCCGCTTCGAATACCCGCAGCGCATTCAAGGGCGGAAGGCGATAGATCATGCCGCTATGAGCTTTTCTTATGCGAGAGGTGAGATTTCATCGTTTGTAGTCGCGCCGCTGCGGCCCTATCTTCACTGCATGAAAAACCGCGACTTGAACCAATTCCCGACTCCGGAGGAATTGTACGCGCTCGAGCAGGCGGCTCGCGTCGCACGTTCGCGCGAGATGGCGCGCCTGGTGCGTCGCGGGTTCAATGCCCTGCGGCATTTGTTCGAAGCGAAAGGATTGCGACATGCTTAAGACCAAATTCTGGAAGGACGCTGCGGCGTCATTGCCGGCCGGCGTGCGCGCGCGCCACATCGGCGATCTCGAGCGCGCGGAACGCTGGGAACTCGCGCTCGACGGCGCGACCGAAGCCTGGGCCCGCGTCAAGGCGACGCTCGCGACCAAATCCGCAACGCCGCGCAGCGCGCACTAAGTAACAACTCATTTTCCAGCTTGCCTCGCCGTCCGGGCAATTCCGACGCCTCCTCCTCCTCCTCTTGGCTAGGGCTGGCTCGGGCGGCGAGCATTTAACGACAGTCACACTCGCGTAACAAAATCGGCGCCGTCGGCGCCGATTTCTTTTGCAGTAGCATTCCGCGCATGAAGACCAAGGCGCCGCCGCGCGCCGCCGGCGTGGTCGTCTTCCGGCGCACCGGCCGCGGCCTCTATTTTCTCGTCCTGCGGGCGTACAACAACTGGGATTTTCCGAAGGGACTGGTCGATCCGGGCGAGGACCAGCTCGCCTGCGCGAAGCGCGAGCTGAAGGAAGAAACCGGCCTCGCCAATGTCGAGTTCCCGTTCGGCGAGGAATTCCGCGAGACGGCGCCCTACTCGGGCAACAAGGTCGCGCGCTACTACCTCGGCGAGACCGACGAAGTCGAGATCGACCTGCCGGTCTCCAAGGAGCTCGGCCGCCCCGAGCACCACGAATACCGCTGGGTCACCTACGACGAGGCCGAGGACCTGCTGCCGCCGCGCCTCGCCGGCGTCCTCGAATGGGCCCGGCGCACCATCTCCGGCAGCTGATCATTTCTTTTTAAGCAGCTTGTCGAGCTCGGCCAGCGGCCGGTGCTTCGCCGGCGTCGGATCGGGCTGCTTCGCCGTCCCGCCGGCTTGGGAGTCCACGATGCGCGCGTGCTCGTTCTCATGACAGTAGACGCAGAGCAATTCCCAGTTCGAGCCGTCCGCCGGATTGTTGTCGTGGTTGCCATCCTTATGGTGCACGGTGAGCTCGCGCAACCGCTTGCCGGAGAATTCGCGTGCACATCGGGTACAGATGTGCGGCAGGATCTTGAGGGCTTGAGCTCGGTAGTCCACGAATAATTACGGACGTTGTACGGAATTAGCCGCTGTTGCGCAGGCCGGCGGCGACGCCGTTGATCGTGAGGTGGATGGCGCGCAGCAGGCGCTCGTCGCCGCCGTCGGCGCGGTGGCGGCGCAGCAGCTCGACCTGCAGGTGGTTCAGCGGGTCGAGGTACGGGAAGCGGTTGCGGATCGAGCGCGCGAGCGTGGGGTTGTCGGCGAGCAGCTCGGCGCGCCCGGTGATCGCGCTCAGCCAGCGCCGCGCGCGATGCCATTCGGCCTCGATGCGCCCGAAGACTTCGGCGCGCAGCTTCGCATCGGGCACCAGCTCGGCGTAGCGCGAGGCGATGGCGAGATCGGTCTTGGCCAGCACCATGTCCAGGTTCGAGAGCACCGAGCGGAAGAACGGCCACGCGCGGTACATCTCGCGCAGCTCCTCGATGTTTCCCTGCCAATTCTCGGCGGCGCTGCCGAAGCCGTACCAGCCCGGCAGCATCAGCCGCGACTGGCTCCAGCTGAACACCCAGGGAATCGCGCGCACGTCCTCGATGGCCTGCGTCGCACGCCGCGATGCCGGCCGGCTGCCGATGTTGAGCTCGGAGAGCTCGGCGATCGGCGTCGAGTGGCGCCAGTAATCGATGAAGCCCGGCGTCTCCTTCACGAGGCCGCGGTACGCCGCGAACGCCGCTGCCGAGAGCTGCTCCATGATCGCCACGTGCCGCGGATGCCGCTCGGCGCTCGCACGCCGCGCAAGGCTCGCTTCCAGCGTCGCCGCGGCGAGCGTCTCGAGATTGCGCCGGCCGCTCTCCGGGTCGGCGTACTTGCTCGCGATCACCTCGCCCTGCTCGGTGAGGCGCAGCGCGCCATCGACCGTGCCCGGCGGCTGCGCCAGCACCGCCTCGTAGCTCGGCCCGCCGCCGCGGCCGATGGTGCCGCCGCGCCCATGGAACAGGCGCACCCGCACGCCGCGCGGCTGGCACACTGCGAGCAGCGCCTCGGACGCCTTGTAGAGCGCCCAGTTCGACGTGACGTAGCCGCCGTCCTTGTTGCTGTCGGAATACCCCAGCATCACCTCGTGCTCGGCGCCGCGGCCGGTGATCCACGTCTTGTACAACGGCAGCTCGAGGGCGGCGCTCATCACCGCGGCGCAATTGCCGAGGTCGGCGATCGATTCGAACAGCGGCACGATGTCGATCTCGAGCGGCGCCGCGGCGCCCGGCTTGAGCAATCCCGCCTCGCGCAGCAGCACGCCGACCTCCAGCAGATCGGACACCGATTCGCAGTGCGAGATCACGTAGCGCGGCACCGCGCGTGGGCCGAAGCGGCGCCTGCCTTCGGCCGCCGCTTCCAGGATCGACAGCTCCTTCTGCAGGAGCGTGGAGTACTCCAGATAAGGCGAGCGCAGCGGCCGCGGGCTCGCCAGCTCCTTCGCGAGCAAAGCGACGCGCGCCGGCTCGTCCATGTGCTGGTAGCCGGCGATGCCGGCGCGCGCGAGGAGCTCATCGACGGCCGCCTCGTGCACGTCCGAGCTCTGCCGCAGATCGAGCGGCGCGAGATGGAAGCCGAACACGGTCAGCTTGCGCTGCAGCGTTCGCAGGCGACCCATGGCGAGCAGCGCCGCGCCCTGCTTTTTCAGCGCCGCACCGATCGTCTGCAGTTCCAGCGCGAGCTCGTCCACGCTTGCGTAAGGCGCCGCTTTGCCGAGCGGCGGCGGCGCCGCGATGTGCTGCGCCAGCGCCTCGGCGCTCGCCGCAAGGCGCGCGTAGATACCGCTGATGGCCCGGCGATAGGGCTCGTCCTGGCGGTGCGGCGACAGATCGGCCGAGCGCTCGGCGAGCGCGTGCACCTGCGCGGGCACGTTCGACAGCCGCGCCGACAGCCCGAGCTCGCGGCCGAGCAGGTTCACTTCCTCCAGGTAGTGCGCGAACAGCAGCCGCGCGTGCAGCCCCTGGGCCGTGCGCAGCACGTCGGCGCTCACGTTCGGGTTGCCGTCGCGATCGCCGCCGATCCAGCTGCCCACCGTGAGAAACGGCGGCAGCCACGGCAGCTCCTCGAGCGCGAAGCGTTCCTTCAGCGCGTGCTCGAACTCGGCATAGAGCCGCGGCAGCTCCTGCAGGAAGGTGAGGCGGAAATAGTTGATGCCGTTGGTGACTTCGTCCGCCACCTGCAGCTTGGTGGTGCGCAGCATCGACGTGAGCCACAGGCGCAGCACTTCGGCATGGATCGCCTGATCGCGCTCGCCGCTGGCGGGCTGCGCGACCAGCCGTGCGATTTCGCGCTCGCATTCGAGGATGCTCTGGCGTTGCACCTCGGTGGGGTGCGCGGTCAGCACCGGGCTCACGTGCGCGCGTGCGAACCATGCCATCAGCTTGCCGAAACCGACATCGCGCACTTCGTCGAGCGCGTGTGAAAGGCTGCCAGGGCGGCGCGGCGAGCCGGCCACCGCATACGCGCGACGGCGGCGGTGCTGCTGCTCGTCCTCGGCGATGTTGAGCAGGTGCGAGAAGAAGCTGAACGCGCGCACCACGTCCATGGTCTGGTCGAGGTTGAGCGCGTTGAGCAACCGGTCGAGCTCGGCCTGGCTGGTGTTCTCCTTGCGGAAGGTCACCGCCACTTGGCGGATGCGCTCGATGCGCTCCAGCGCCTCGGCGCCCGCCTGCTCCCGGATCACCTCGCCCAGCAGCCGGCCGAGCAGCCGCCGGTCCTCGCGCAGCGGATTCTCCTTGTCGTCCACGGGAACTGGAATCGCCGCCATGGTCAGGCGTAGGATATCCGGGCGAACTTAAAGGAGGTGCCTATGTGCTACGAGTTCGAGTGGGCATACGAGCAGCGCCGGGCTGAAGAAGCCCGCAGGGAACTGCAGCGCACCGAAAAGGAGCGCCAGGCGAAGGAGCAGAAGCCGAAGGAGCCGGTGCCCGGCAAATCACGGGATGTGGAACCGCTCCCCGTGTGAAGAAAAACCCCGCTGCGGCGGGGTTTTTGATTCGGGGCCAGGGTCGTAATTATTTCCGCGCACCGCAAAAAGCTGAGGCAATCGATCGCGGGCGGCAAGACGCTGGTCGCGCTCGGCGCCACCGACGCGCTCTCGGCAAAGCTGATCGCCGCGCACGGCTTCGATTGCGTCTACATCGGCAGCTACGCCACCGCGGCGAGCCGCTACGGCCTGCCCGACAGCGGCGCGCTCTCGCTGCCCGAGCTTGCCGAGCAGGCGCGCACCATCGTCAACGCGGTCGACGTGCCGGTGATCGCCGACGCCGAGGGCGGCTTGCACGACGCGGCGAATCTCTGGCGCACCGTGCAGGCCTTCGAGCAGGCCGGCGTCGCCGCGATCCACATCGAGGACCACGCCTTCGGCAAGCACGCCGCGGTGGCGCAGAAGCTGCGTCCCGCCGCCGAGGCCGCCGCGCGCATCCGCGCCGCGGTCGAGGCGCGCGAGGATCCCGACTTCCTGATCGTCGCGCGGTCGGACGCCTTCTGGGTGTCGGGCGATCTCGAGGACACGATCGAGCGCCTTGCGCTCTACGCCGAGGCCGGCGCCGATCTCGTCTTCCCGACGCTGGTCGGCCCCGCGGAGCTTGCCGCGGTGCGCCGGCGAGTGGCGAAGGCCGCGATGATCGTCGACATGCCCGGCCGCGCGCTCGCCGATCACCAGGATGCGGCGATCGTTCTCTACTACGCGTTCTCGGTGCTCGCGCAGTTCGCGGCGCTGAACGGCGCCATCGCGCGCTTCAAGGCCGACGGCACCCTGCCTGGCGGCACCAAGGCATTCGAGGAATTCCTCGGCTACGCGGATTTCGCCGCCCGCGCCCGGCGCTATGGAGACGATCGATGAAAGCCCGGCTGCTCGGCGCAACGCTCTGCTTGTATGCGCTGAGCGCCCATGCCGAGCTCGGCATCAACGTCTACGGCCTCTCGTACCACCTCGACCAGGACAAGGCGAAAGAGCTCGGCGTCGATAACCAGGTGAATCCCGGCCTTGGCGTGCGCTGGCGGGAGCGGAAGACCGATTGGGACTGGTTCGCCGATGCGGGCTTCTACCGCGACTCGGGGCGCCATACGGCGAAGCTCGCAGGCGGCGGCGCGCTGTGGCATGCGACCGAGCGCGTGCGCCTCGGTGGCGCGCTCGCGTTGCTCAACAGCAAGACCTACAACGGCGGCAAGAGCTTCATCGCGCCGCTGCCGGTCGCGGCGTACGAGTGGGGCCGCGTGACGCTCAACGCGGTGTATATGCCGAAAGTGCACGAGGTGAACGACATCAACACCTTCGGCTTCTGGCTGACGGTGTGGCTGCGCTGACTGCTAGGGCTGCGCGATCGACACGCCGAAGTTCATCGTCTCCTGCCGGTAGGCCGACGGGATGTACTGCAGCTCGAGGCGGATCTCCTTCAGCCGCTTCATCTTCAGCGCCGCCACCGGGAACTCGGCTTCCACCGTCTGGCTCGCGTCCTGGCCCGGGTCGAGCCGCTCCTGGCTGCCGTACGAATTCGATACCTTGAGCGTCGGCTCGGTGCGCTTGTCCTCGAGCGGAATCGGCTTGCCCTGCATGTCGATATAGAGCAGCTTGCCGCCGAGCAGGCGCAGGCTCTGGTCCTTCGAGATGTTGGTCAGCACCAGCTTGCCGGTGAGGCGCGCCGGCGTGTCGATGCGCCCCGAGCCGTCCTCGACGCGCTCGACGACCTTCATCTCGGTGAGCGCGCCGCTGAGCACGCCGCTCTTCACGGTGATCGCGCCCGGGGTCACCCCATAGGTCTTGTCGTTCACCGCGGGGCCCTTCTGCGCCTGCGGCGGCGTGCATCCGGCGGTCAGTGCGGCACATACGGCAGCGGCAATCGCTGAGCGAATCAACATGGTGTTTCTCCTTGGTCGCTGCAGCATGCGGCGCGGCCGCGGCGCGGGTCTGTGCGCCACCGAACATTCGCAATCGGCGCGGACACCGACAATGCGGCGATGGGTACGCGCGCGATCCAGAACGAGCTGCTGGCGGCCATGCCGCGCAAGGCGTACGAGGCGCTCCTGCCCACGCTCGTTCCGGTCACGCTCGGCTTCGGCGAAGTGCTCTACGCCGCGAACGCGCCCATCGCGCACGTGTACTTTCCCTGCGAGTCGATGCTGTCGCTGCTGCTGCCGGTGGAGAACCATATTGACATCGAGGTCGGGCTGGTCGGCCGCGAAGGCATGGTCGGCGCCTCGCTCAGCCTGGGCATCGCACATTCCCCGGTCAAGGCTCTGGTGCAGGGCGCGGGCAGCGCGCTGCGCCTGAGCGCGGCGGGGTTTCGGCGCGAGCTCGCGCGCAACCCGGCGCTGCAACGCGCCGTCAACAGCTATATCCATTCGCTGATGGCGCAGATCACGCAGACCGCGGCGTGCAACCGCTTCCACGTCGTGGAGGCGCGCCTTGCCCGCTGGCTCCTGATGACGCGCGATCGCATGCGCTCCTCCAGGTTCCGCATGACGCACGAATTTCTCTCCCACATGCTGGGCGTACGCCGCGTCGGGATCACCGAAGCCGCTTCGTCGCTGCAGCGGCAGAAGCTGATCGAGTACACCCGCGGCAACATCAGCATCCTGGACGAGCCCGGTCTCGAGGCCGCCTGCTGCGGCTGCTACGGGATCGTCAAGTCGATCGTATTACCGCTCGCGAAGGCGGCGGCCTAGCTTCACGCGTAGCAGCGCAAGCGCTGCGAGAACTCGACCAACGGCGCGATGCCGCTCGCCTCGGCCCGCCGGCACCAGTCCTGCAGCTGCGCGACGAGATGCTCGCGCGAGGCCTTGGAGCGGCCCCATAGCGCGGCGAGCTCGTGGCGCATCGCGTGGATCGTCTCCAGCGCATGGGATTTCGGCTGTTGCAGCATCTTGTCGTACCTCGCCAGCACCTCGTAGCGGCAGCGGATGATCGCCTCGAGCGTATCGGCGCCCACGGCCGCCTTGGGCGGCGCGAAACGCGCAGTCGGAGGAACGTACCTCGCGGTGGCGAGGCCGAGCGCGGACAGCAGGCGCACATACCACCAGCCGACATCGAGCTCGTACCACTTGTTCGAGAAGCGCGCCGAAGTCGGGTAGGCATGGTGGTTGTTGTGCAGCTCCTCGCCGCCGATCAGGAAACCCCACGGCACGATGTTGGTGCTCGCGTCCGGCGTCGACCACTGCCGATAACCCCAATAATGGCCGACGCCGTTGATCACCCCGGCTGCGAGGAACGGAATCCAGGCAATCTGGGTGAGCCAGATCAGCACGCCGGGGACAATGCCAAAGACGACGAGGTCGAGCCCCAGCGTGACGAACACGCCGTAGGTCGCGAACTTGCTGTAGAAATTGCGCTCGATCCAGTCATCCGGCGTTCCGCGGCCATAGCGATCCACCGTTTCCGGCTTCGCCGATTCCTTGACGTAAAGCACCACGCCCAGCCAGAGCACGCGATGGATACCGTAAACCTGCGGGCTGTGCGGATCCTGCGGCGTCTCGCACTTGGCATGGTGCTTGCGATGCACCGCAACCCATTCCTTGGTCAGCATGCCCGTGGTGAGCCACAGCCAGAGCCGCAGGAAATGACTCACCGCCGGATGCAGCTCGAGCGCGTGATGCGTCTGGCAGCGATGCAGGTAGAGGGTGACGCCGACGATGGTGACGTGCGTGAGCGCGAGCGCGGCTATTGCGTAGCCCCACCAGGGAAGATCGAGCAGGCCGGAGAAGAGCATCTTCGCCTAAGCGTACATGGTCCAGCCAAACGCCGCGCAGGCGCCGCACGCCTGGCTGCCGACTTTCCCGGTGGCGCCGCAGGACTCGCACTGATCCCACAGGCGGCTGGTCGCGATCTTGTACGTGCCGTAGCAGCGCCTGCCGTTGAACATGCCCTCGCACCGGTGATTGAGATTGCGGCGCTCGTTCGAGAGCGCCGAGCAGACGTCGCAGACGCCGGCAGGCTTGGGGAGCTTGTCAGCTCGCATGAGTGGAAGATACGCAGCGTGGCCTGCCGGCTCCGTGCGCCAAGGCGCTTAGCCGAGGTGGCAGGAAGCGCTCTATGTACGTTACCGAACGGAGCAGGCCGGCGCGCGAGGCGAACATGTCGCCCATGAAACCCTCGCCCCAAATGACCACCCTGTCGCGCGCCCTGGCGGATTGCGGCGGAGAAGCACCACTCGCTAAGAAGCTCGGCGTTTCCGTCGACGTCTTGGCGGGCTGGCTGCGCGGCCACGAAGTTCTGCCGGCGGACATGTACCTGCGGGCACGCGAGCTCGCGGCCGTGCGGCGGCGCTGACCGGCCGCGCCTGCGCCGTTTAGTGGAAAGCGCGGGCGAAGGTACGCCCGTGCAGCAGTGCCCCGGCCTCGGGCGATTCGTCGATCAGCTCGCCGAGCGTCGCCATGATCTCCACGGCGAGCTCTGCGGGCACCTGCCGGCCCGCGGGATTCACGGTGACTTCGCTGACGAACAGCTCGTCGCTGTGCCACACGGTAAATCCGCACAGCGCCGGGCGGCGGCGGAAGAGCGCGCTCACCCGTGCCTCCACCAGGTGCTCCTGGGCTTTCACCGCGACCTGAACCTCTTTGCCATGTCGCATCATCGTCCCTACGGACACGGCGCTCCGTTCGGTTCCGCACAGAGCGCAGTAGGGTTATTCGGTACGGTGGCGAACAAAGCGGAGTAGCATGGAGCGATGCCCAAGAGCGCCCGCGCCGCAGCGCAATCGCCGAAGGAAAACCGGCTGCTCGCGGCAATGCCCGACGCCGACTATCAGGCGCTGCTGCCGATGCTGGAGCGCGTGCCGATGCCGCTCGGCCAGGCGGTGTACGAATCGGGCGGCCCGCAGGGCTTCGTCTATTTCCCGACGAGCAGCATCGTGTCGCTGCTCTACGTGCTCGCCGACGGCGCCACGGCCGAGATCGCAGTGACCGGCAACGACGGTCTGGTGGGCATCGCGCTCTTCATGGGCGGCGAGACCACGCCGAGCCGCGCGGTAGTGCAGAGCGCCGGCAACGGCTACCGGCTGCGGGCGTCGGTGCTGAAGAAGGAATTCGAGCGCGGCGGCGCGCTGCAGCACCTGCTGCTGCGCTACACGCAGGCGCTGATCACGCAGATGACGCAGACCGCGGTGTGCAACCGCCACCACTCGGTCGATCAGCAGCTCTGCCGCTGGCTGCTGCTCACGCTCGACCGCCTGCCGGGCAACCAGCTGGTGATGACGCAGGAGCTGATCGCCAACATGCTCGGCGTGCGCCGCGAGGGCGTCACCGAGGCCGCGGGCAAGCTGCAGGAGGCCGGGCTGATCGAATACAGCCGCGGCAAGATCACCGTCGTCGACCGCGAGCGGCTGGAAAAGCGCGTGTGCGAGTGCTACGCGGTGGTGAAGCGGGAGTACGACCGGCTGCTTCCAAGCCTCGCCGAAGTTGAGGCCCTTAATACCTAGTAGCTGTTCCAGCCCCAGCCGTTGACGAACCACTGGTCGGCGGCCTTGGCGGCAAACTCGACACTCAGGGTGCGTTGATCCGAAGAGGAAGAGGCCGCACGGTCGTTCCAGATGTAGGTCCAGTGCAGGCTCGCCTGCGATGGCGATGCTGCGCCGGTGCCGTTGCTTCTCAGCGCGGTGCGCTGCGGCTTGCCGAGCAGTTGCAGCACGTCCTCGAGGCTCATGCCCTGCTTGAGGTCGACGGCATTGCGCTCGGCTTGCGCGCGGCTCGGCGTGGCGCCGGGACCCGCGGCCTGCGCGGCTGCGGGCGCGAGCCAGGCGAGCGATGACAGGAAGACGGCAACAAAGACGAACGAGTTTGGCTTCATGGGCGGATGGTGCCCGCCTCGCTCCCCAGCGTATGTGCGCCTTCGAACAGACGCGCCATCGCCAACGGGCCAGCCTGCAGGTCCGCATGTCCGACGCCATCCATTCCTCGAGCAGCCAGCACAAGCAGGCGGCCAGCGCTCATGAGCTCGCCGCCCGCCAGCATCGCGCCGCGGCCGAGCTGCACGACAAGGGGATGGAGCATGCGGCCCAGATCAGCTCGGCGAGCGCCAAGGCCTGCTGCATGAAGGCGCAGAAGCAGTCGATGCTCGC
>DASWER010000234.1:0-4642 GCA_036394655.1 Burkholderiales bacterium | reverse complement strand
ACGATGAACACCACGTTCAGGTCGTCGACGATCAGGAAGGCTCCCGGCGACGGACGCTCGATCAGCAGCACCAGCGCGCAGGCCAGGGTCAGGAGCGAGGCGAAGGAATTGAGCCGCGCGCTGGTGCGGTCGTCGGGCAGGAAAGCAAGCAGCGCGGCGCTGAGCGCCGGAATCACCAGGATCGCGCCGACCACCAGCGCGCCGGGCTCGCTAACGAGGAGAGTCAGGGCTGCTCCCCGCGATGCTCGTGCAGCAGATGGATGTCGACGGTCTCGAAGCGCTCGCGGATGCGGAACAGAAAAATGCCGATCACGATCAGCGCGACGAGGATGGAGAAGGCGACGCTGATCTCCACTACCAGCGGCATGCCCTTGGCGCCGGTGGCGGCAAGGATCAGCCCGTTCTCGATCGACATGAAGCCGATCACCTGGCTCACGGCGTTGCGGCGCGAGATCATCATCAGGAGGCCGAGCAGGATCACCGACAGCGCGAACGCCAGGTCTTCGCGCGCGAGCGTTCCGGCCTGCGCGGTGATCGGCAGCATCACCATGATGGATAGCGCGACCAGGCCGATGCCGGCCAGCATCGTCTGCCCGATGCCGACCACCGGCTCGATGGTGCGGTGAATGCCCAGGCGCACCACGATGCGATGCAGCGCGAGGGGGATCACCACCGCCTTGACCACCAGCGCGATCGCGGCGGTGATGAACAGATGCGGCGCGTCCTGGATATAGGCCTGCCAGGCCACCGACAGCGAAACCACCAGCGCGTGCAGGGCGAAGATGTTGATCAGCCCGGTCATGCGATCCTGGTAGAGCAGCATGAAGCTGACCAGCACCAGGCCGCCGGCAAACAAGTGAGCCACGTCCAGGGCGAGCGGGTCCATCACGTCACTTGCGACACGAACAAGAGCAGCGTTGCCAGCAGGCCAAGCATCAGGGCCGCCCCCAGGAAATCGGAAACGCGGAACACGCGCATCTTCGCGATCGCGGTCTCGAACACGGCGAGCAGGAAGCCGCCCGCGGCGAGCTTGGCCACGTAGGCCGCGAGCCCGGCAAGATAGGCGGCGAAGCCCTGGCCGGACTCGGCGATGCCCCAGGGGGCGAAGACGCAGGCGATGATCGAGAGGTAGAGCAGCAGCTTCACGTAGGACGCGGCTTCGATCAGCGCCAGGTGCCGGCCCGAGTACTCGAGGATCATCGCCTCGTGCACCATCGTCAGCTCGAGATGCGTCGCCGGGTTGTCGACCGGGATGCGCGCGTTCTCGGCCAGCGCCACCATGACGAGCGCCACCAGCGCCAGGGCGAGCGACACGCGCAGGCCGACGCCCGCCCCCTGCATAAACGCGGCGATCGACGAAAGCTGGGTCGAGCCGGCCAGGAGGGAAAGCGTAAAAACCACCATCAGCATCGCCGGCTCGGCGAGCGAGGCGATCATCATCTCGCGGCTCGAGCCGATGCCGCCGAAGCTGGTGCCGACGTCGAGCCCGGCCAGCGCCAGCATGAACCGCGCACTGCCGAGCAGGGCGACGATGGCGATCATGTCCGCCGCGTAGCTGAAGATCAGGCCGGTGGCGAACGTGGGCACGAGCGCCGCAGCGACCCAGGTGGTCGCAAAGACGAGGTAGGGCGTGACGCGGAACACCCACGACGCGGAATGCGCCATCACCACCTCCTTGCGAAGCAGCCGCAGCAGGTCGCGATACGGCTGCAACAGGGGAGGTCCCTGGCGGCCGACGAGGCGCGCCTTGATCTTTCGCACGTACCCCGCCAGCAGCGGCGCCAGCGCCAGCACCAGCAGCAACTGGCAGAGCTGCACCGCCGCGTCGAGGATCATTGCCATACGGTGAGCACGATGAGCAGCGACACCAGCGCGCCGAACACCAGAGTGAGGTAGCCGCGGATCGTCAGGAATTGCACGCGGTTAAGGCGCTCGGCGGCATAGCTGACGAACCTGGCAGTCGGCACATATAGCGTGTCCCAGGGAACGTCCCGCATCCGCACGTGCAGGCGCGCGGCGCGGCTGTCGCCTGGCGGCGGGATATGCACTTCCTCGCTGGCATGGAACACGACGCTGCCGAATACGCGGCGGATCGGCTGCGAGAAGCTGCCCGCGGTGTACTGGGTTGCCGGACTGGCGTCGGGAAAGCCGCAGTCCCAGGCGGCGGACCTGCGGACCGAAGCCGACGCCCAGCGATGAATCACTTCGGCGCCGATCCCCGCCGTGAGCGCAATGAGGAAGAACAGCAGCAAGCCGTTATAGGAGCTGCGGCTCTGCGCGACCGGGACGATGGTCAGCCAGTCGAGTTGTTCCTGGCGCGGCAGGCTCGCCCCGGTCATGGCGTTGATCACCGGTGCGAGCGCGTCGATGAAATAACCCGGCAGGATGCCTGCCAGCAGGCAAAGCGCGGCGAGCGCGAACATCGCCGCCAGCGACCAGCGGTCGGTCTCCACCGCCTCGCGCGCAACTTGCGTGCGCGGCCGGCCGAGAAACGTGATGCCGAACGCCTTGACGAAGCACGCCGCCGCGAGCGCTGCCGAGAGCGCGAGCAGTGCGCCGATCGCGGGAACCAGGAACTTGAGCAGCCACTGCGGCAGGGCAGGGCTAAGGAGGATGGCCTGGAACGTGAGCCATTCGGAGACGAAGCCGTTGAACGGCGGCAACGCCGAGATCGCGGCAGAGCCGACCAGAAAGGCGAAGGCCGTGAGCGGCATGCGATGGATCAGCCCGCCGAGGCGCTCCATGTCGCGCTCGCCGGTGCTCGCGAGCACCGCGCCGGCGCCGAAGAACAGCAGGCTCTTGAACACCGAGTGATTGAAGACGTGGAAGAGGGCCGCGGTCAGCGCGAGCGCCGCCGCGGCCGGCATCTGGTTCGCCTCGAAGGCGAGCGCCAGGCCAAGGCCGATGAAGATGATGCCGATGTTCTCCACCGTGTGATAGGCGAGCAGGCGCTTGAGGTCGTGCTCCATCAGGGCGTACAGCACGCCCATCACCGCGGTCACGCCGCCTACCAGCGGCACCACGGCACCCCACCACCAGCTCGGCGGCCCGAGCAGGTCGAACACGATGCGCACGAATCCATAGACCGCGACCTTGGTCATGACGCCGCTCATCAGCGCCGAGACATGGCTCGGCGCCGCCGGGTGGGCGAGCGGCAGCCAGACGTGCAGCGGCACGAGACCGGCCTTGGAACCGGTGCCGATCAGCGCGAGCATCAGGACCACGGCGGATACCTGTGCCGACGGCGGCGCCTGGCGAATCGCCTCGAACGCATAGCCGCCCGAAGGCCCGGCGAGCAGGCCGAAGCCGAGCACCAGCGCGAGCGTTCCCAGGCTCGCCATGACGAGATAGAGGTAACCGGCGAAGGCATTGCCCGGCCGGCGGTGATGCGCCATCACCAGCGCCCATGAAGAGAGCGACATGAACTCCCAGGCGAACAGGAACGTGAAGGCATCCGCGGCGAGCAGCACCAGGTTCATCCCTGCGAGGAACGCCGGGTAGAAGGGCAGCACGCGTCCAGGCGACTCTTCGTGGCGGCCATGGCCGAGACCGAACAAGCTCGCCGTGGCACCGCCCAGATTGACCACCACCAGGAAAAATGCCGTCAGCGCGTCGAGCCTGAAATGCGCGCCCAGCCACGGCAGCCCGATCGGCAGCGTCAGCGTGCCGCCCAAGGACTCAGGAGCTAGGAGGGCAGCACCCGCAGCAAGCAATGCGATGGTCGTAGTGCAGAGCGAGACGCCGTAGACCAGCGCCGACGCTGCGCCACGCCGCGCCATGGCGATCGCTGCAATGCCCGTAGCGAGCAGCGTCGCAATGCACCACAGCAGCCCTTCCAGAACCAACGCTGCCCCTCCCTGAGTCAGCAAGCGCAAACTCATCTTACAAGCCTGAGTTTGACGCTGTCCAAGGCGCGTAGATTGCTTGTCCTGTGTCCATGGACACAGCCAGCCTTACGCGGCAATCAATTGCCCAAAATCGCCTGCTTGCCGCGCTGCCCGAAGCCGATTGCGCGCGGCTGGAGCCGTATCTGGAGCTGGTAGCGCTGCCGCTCGGATCGGCGGTGTACGAGTCGGGCGGCACGCAGGGCTACATGTATTTTCCGCGGACCGCTATCGTGTCGCTGCTCTATGTGCTGGAGGACGGCGCCTCGGCAGAGATCGCGATCGTAGGCAACGAGGGCGTAGTCGGGATCTCGCTTTTCATGGGCGGCGAGACCACGCCGAGCCGCGCCGTGGTGCAGAGCGCGGGCGAGGGCTACCGGCTCAAGGCTTCCATCCTTAAGGCCGAATTCGAGCGCGGCGGGGCACTGCAGCTGCAGCTGCTGCGCTACACGCAGGCCCTGATCACGCAGATGACGCAGACCGCGGTGTGCAACCGGCACCACTCGGTGGAGCAGCAGCTTTGCCGCTGGCTGCTCTTGAGCCTCGACCGGCTGCCCTCCAACGAGGTGGTGATGACGCAGGAGCTGATCTCCAACATGCTGGGGGTGCGCCGCGAGGGCGTGACCGAGGCCGCGGGCAAGCTGCAGCAGGCCGGGGTCATCGAGTACAGCCGCGGCAAGATCACGGTGCTCGATCGCCCGAAGCTCGAAACGATCGTCTGCGAGTGCTACGAGGTCGTGCGCCGCGAAAGCGCGCGG
>DASWER010000233.1:0-13595 GCA_036394655.1 Burkholderiales bacterium | reverse complement strand
AGGGTGAAGTTCTCCGCCACGCTCAGCTCGCCGACGCACGCGATCTCGAGCGGATTCTCGGGGACGAAGGCGACGCCGGACTGGCGGATGCGCGCGATCGACCACCGGCTCGCATCCTCACCCCACAGCAGCCTGGTTCCGCGGCGCGGCCGCGTGCTTCCCGCTATGAGAGCGCCGAGCTCGCGCTGACCGCTGCCGGCGATGCCCGCGACGCCGAGGATCTCGCCTTCCCGAACGTGGAGACTGAGCTGCTGCAAGGCGTCCGTGGACACCCCGCGCAGCTCGAGCGCCTTGCCCCCCATGGACCGCGCACCGCCGCGCGCGTGCGCAAGCGGCACGCTGCCTTCGAACATCAGCGCGAGCAATCCGGCTGCCGTGGCCGCCGCCCGCTCCTGCACGGCGACGATGCGTCCCTTGCGCATCACGCTGATGCGATCGGCCACCTCCAGCACTTCACGCAGCTTGTGAGTGATGAGGACGACGCCGTAGCCCCGCGCGCGCAGGGCGGCAAGCGTGCCAAACAATCCGGTGAGCTCCTGCGGCGCGAGCACCTTGGTCGGCTCGTCGAGGATCAGGACGCGCATTCCGGCGAGTACCTGTTTCAGGATCTCGATCTTCTGCTGAGCGCCCGCTGAAAGTGCTCCCGCGGGGACCTCCAGCGCCATCGGCATGCCGAGCTCGCCGGCCACCTCGGCAATTCGCCGCTCCAGTGCCACCCGCGGCAGGACGGCCGGCAGCGCGCGCATGAACAGCGCGATGTTCTCGAACACGGAAAGCGCCGGGACGATGCTGAATTCCTGGAACACCATGCCGATCCCCAGCGAGCGCGCCTGCGCAGGCGTCGCTATCCGAACGAGCGCCCCTCCCACGCGGATCTCGCCGGCGTCCGGCTGGTAGAAGCCGTACAGGATCTTCGAAAGGGTGGTCTTGCCGGCGCCGTTTTCCCCGAGCAGGCCGTGCACCTCTCCGGTGCGCACCTCGAAGCGCTCAACCTCATTTGCGACCAGCTCGCCGAAGCGTTTGACGATGTGGCGGGCCTCGATGAGCGGTTCCATGTCCCTGATGCCGCATTTGTTGTTGGATGGATGCTCAACGCAAATTGCATGCCACTCTGGCACATAATTTGCGAGCGCTTGAGACAGGGATGGATAACCAGGAACCGGGGACGGTCCGCTTTCTTCTCGATGGTCGCGCGGTGGTGGTACGCGAACCGCAGCCGACCACGACGCTGCTCGCCTATCTGCGCCAAAGCTGCGAGCGCGTCGGTACGAAGGAAGGCTGTGCCGAAGGCGATTGCGGCGCGTGCACGGTCGTCGTCGGCGAGCCGCAGGGCGAGCGCATCGCCTACCGCGCGATCAATTCCTGTATCCGCTTCCTGCCGACGCTCGACGGCAAGGAGGTCGTGACCGTCGAGAGCCTGAAGGCCGCGGACGGCGCATTGCATCCGGTGCAGCAGGCGATGGTGGACTGCGATGCCTCGCAATGCGGCTTCTGCACCCCAGGATTCGTCATGTCGTTGTTCGCGCTGTACCTCGGTGCCCGGCGACCGGAGCGCGGCGAAGTACTCGATGCGCTGGCCGGCAATCTTTGCCGCTGCACCGGCTACCGCCCGATTGTCGACGCCGCATTGCGCATGCACAGCTATCCCGAGCCGCAGCGCTGGAGTCCTGGCGACGCGCAGAGCGCCGGGCGGCAGCAGTGTCTGCGTGAGCTGCAGAGAACCGACAGCTTGCGCATCGAAGGCTTCTTTGCGCCGCGCACCACGGACGAATTGGCCGCCGCCTACGAGGCGCGACCCGATTCGCTGATCCTCGCCGGCGCCACCGATATCGGCCTGTGGGTCACCAAGCAGCTGCGCGAGCTGCCGCCGCTGATCTATATCGGCGAAGTCGCCGATCTCAACTACGTCCGGCAAGTGGACCAGGTGCTGCGCATTGGCGCCGCCGTGCCGCTCACGCAGGCCTGGGACGCGATCGTGCGCCACTGGCCGGCACTCGCCGAGGTCGCGAACCGGTTCGGATCGCCGCCGATCCGCAACTCCGGCACGCTCTGCGGCAATCTCGCCAACGGCTCGCCGATCGGCGACTCGATGCCGCCCTTGATCGCGCTCGGCGCCACGGTGGACCTGCAGCGCGGCGCGCGGCGCCGATCCTTGCCGCTGGATGCGCTTTACCTCGGTTATCAGAAAAAGGCTCTCGAGCCAGGCGAATTCATCGCATCGGTGAGCGTGCCGCTACCAAGACCCGGAACGCGGCTCGCCTGCTACAAGATCTCCAAGCGCTTCGACCAGGACATTTCGGCGGTGTGCGCCGCGTACGCGCTCGAAGTAAAGGACGATCGGATCGTCGCGGCGCGCGTGGTGCACGGCGGCATGGCGGCGGTGCCGAAGCGCGCGCAGAGGTCCGAGGCCGCGCTCGCCGGTAGTCACTGGTCGCTGGAGGCCTTCCAGGCTGCCGCGGCGGCGCTTGCGCTGGACTACGAGCCGATCAGCGACATGCGCGCGAGCGCGGCGTACCGCCTGCAGGTCGCGAAGAACCTGCTGCTGAGATTTTTCCACGAGCACAGCGGCTCGGAAATGTTGACGCGGGTATGACCGAAACCGAGCTGCAGACGGTCGGTTCGATCTCGGGCGAGGCGCTGCATCACGAGAGCGCGCATCTGCACGTGAGCGGCGAGGCCGTCTATACCGACGACATTCCGCTTCCGGCGAACGCGCTGCATGCCGCGCTCGGCCTCGCGCGCCCGGCGCACGCGCGCGTCAGGCAGCTCGATCTCGAGAAGGTGAAGACGGCGCCGGGCGTGGTCGCGGTGGCCACCGCGGCCGACGTGCCGGGCAAGAACAGCTGCGGCCCGATCCTCGCCGACGAGCCGGTCTTCGCCGGCGCCCTGGTGCAGCACGCCGGGCAGTCGCTGTTCGCCGTCGCGGCGACTTCAATGACCGCGGCGCGCAGCGCAGCGCGCGCGGCGCGCGTCGAGTACGAGGAGCTGCCGGCGATCCTCGACATCCGCACCGCGATCGCACGCCAGAGCTTCGTGATTCCGACGCAGCGCCTGGTGCGCGGCGAGCCGGCCGCGGCGCTGGCGCGCGCGCGCCATCGCCTGAAGGGCTCGGTGACCATCGGCGGGCAGGACCATTTCTCCCTCGAAGGGCAGATCGCGGTCGCGCTCCCGCAGGAAAACGCCGGCATCCTCGTGTACAGCTCGACGCAGCATCCGACCGAGGTGCAGCACAAGGTCGCGGACGCTCTCGGGCGCCACGCGCACCAGGTCGTGGTCCAGTGCCGGCGCATGGGCGGCGGCTTCGGCGGCAAGGAAAGCCGGCCGGCGCTGATGGCTTGCGCCGCGGCGCTGCTGGCGGTCAAGACCGGCCGTGCGGTGAAGCTGCGCATGGACCGCGACGACGACATGCTGGTGTCCGGCAAGCGGCACGACTTCATCGCCGACTATGACGTCGGCTTCGATGAACGCGGCCGCATCACGGCGCTCGCCGTGATGCTCGCCTCGCGCTGCGGCTTCTCGGCCGACCTCTCCGGCCCGGTCAACGATCGCGCGGTGTGCCACGTCGACAACTGCTATTTCCTCGAGCACGTCGAGATCGTCTCGCATCGCTGCAAGACGAATACGGTATCGAACACCGCGTTCCGCGGCTTCGGCGGGCCGCAGGGCATGATGGCGATCGAGGCGGTCATCGACCAAATCGCGCGGCACCTGGGCATCGATGCGCTCGACGTGCGCCGCGCCAATTTCTACGGCCAGGCAGAGCGCAACCTCACGCCTTATGGGCAGACGGTGGAGGACAACATCGTCGCGCCCCTCGTAGAGGAGCTGGAAAGGACCAGCGCCTACCGCGCGCGGCGCACGCAGATCGCGAGCTTCAACGCTTCGAGCCCGCTCATCAAGCGCGGCCTGGCGCTGACCCCGGTGAAGTTCGGCATCGCGTTCAACGCGACGTCGTACAACCAGGCGGGCGCGCTGGTGCATGTCTACACCGACGGCACCGTGCTGCTGAACCACGGCGGCACGGAAATGGGCCAGGGTCTCTACACCAAGGTGGCCCAGGTGGTCGCCGACGAGCTCGGCCTGCCGCTCGGCCGCGTCCGCGTGAGCGCCGCCGACACGAGCAAGGTGCCGAATACCTCGGCGACGGCGGCCTCCTCGGGGACCGACCTGAACGGCAAAGCGGCGCAGGCGGCGGCGCGCACCATCAAGGCGCGGCTCGCCCAATTCGCTGGCGGCCGCCACGGCGTCGCCCCGGAAACGGTGCGCTTCGAAGCCGGTTATGTCTGCGCTGGCGACCAGCGCGTTCGCTTCGCGGAGCTGGTACAGCAGGCCTACATGGCGCGGGTGTCGCTCTCGGCGTCAGGCTTCTATCGCACGCCGAAGATCCATTGGGACAAGGCGACGATGACCGGCCGGCCGTTCCTGTACTTCGCCTATGGCGCGGCGGTTGCCGAGGTGGCGGTCGATTCGCTCACGGGAGAGACACGCCTGTTGCGCGTCGACATCCTGCACGACGCCGGCCGCTCGCTCAATCCCGCCGTGGACCTCGGGCAGGTCGAAGGCGGCTTCCTGCAGGGCGCCGGCTGGCTGACGAGCGAAGAGCTGTGGTGGGATGCCGGCGGCGCGCTGAAGACCCATTCGCCTTCGACCTACAAGATCCCGACGGCACGCGACTGGCCGCTCGAGGCTCACGTGCGGCTCCTGGAGAATTCGCCCAACAGCGAAGACACGGTGTTCCGCTCCAAGGCGGTCGGCGAGCCGCCGCTGATGCTCGCGCTGTCGGTATTCCACGCGATCCGCGACGCCTGCGGTGCCGAAGCAGGGCTCGCGCTGGCCGCGCCGGCCACGCCGGAGTCCGTGTTGCGGGCGATCTCGTCATGACCGACTGGCTGGACAGGCTTTCGCGCATCGTCCTCGGGGGCGCAAGCGCAGTGCGCGTGGTCGTCGCGGCGACGCGCGGTTCGGCGCCACGCGAGCCCGGCGCCTGCATGCTGGTCAGCAACGCGGCCGTCGAGGGCACGATCGGCGGCGGCCACCTCGAGTTCCGCGCGATCGAGATCGCGCGCGGCATGCTCGGCCAAGCCGAGCCCGGCGCCACGCGGCTGGATCGCTTCACGCTCGGCGCGACGCTCGGCCAGTGCTGCGGCGGCGCAGTGGAGCTGTGGTTCGAGCGCTTCGGCAGCGAAGACCGCGACTTCATCTGCCGCGCGCTCGCCGCGCGTGAAGCAAATCCCGACGTGCTGCTCATTACACGCCTCGAGCCGGGGCCTGCGCCGCAGAGGACCGTCGCCATGCAGGCGCCAGCGAGCGCAGATCTGGTCGAGCGCCTGCAGCCGGCGTGCACGCCGCTGTGGCTGTTCGGCGCCGGCCATGTCGGCAGCGCCCTGGTGAGCGTGCTGGCCGCGCTGCCGTTGCGCGTCACCTGGGTGGATAGCCGCGAGGACGCCTTCCCGACAATGGTGCCGGCGAACGCGTCGATTGTTTGCAGCGACGCGCCCGAGGCCGAAGTGGCGGCAGCACCGCCAGGCGCGTTCTACCTGGTGATGACGCACAGCCACGACCTCGACTACGAGATCGTGCGCGCGATCCTTGGACGTGAGTTTGCCTGGGCCGGCCTGATCGGCTCGGCGACCAAGGCCAGGCGGTTCATGCAGCGCCTTGCGCGCCAAGGCGTTGCGCCGGAGCGGATTGCCCGCTTGGTCTGTCCGATCGGCATCGCCGGCATCGACAGCAAGCTGCCCGGGGCGATTGCAGTCGCGGTCGCGGCCCAGCT
Source organism: Burkholderiales bacterium (assembly GCA_036394655.1). Classification (GTDB taxonomy): domain Bacteria; phylum Pseudomonadota; class Gammaproteobacteria; order Burkholderiales; family SG8-39; genus SCGC-AG-212-J23. The sequence continues at coordinate 7,822 of DASWER010000233.1, read as the reverse complement.
ACAGCAAGTGTTGGAGGCAGGCGAGCTGCCGCTCAGTGTGCGGGCGGCGGATAATGCTTGAGCCAGTGACGCGCGATGTCGATGCGGCGCGCGATCCAGACCTTCGGTTTTTTCGCCACGTACCCGAGAAAACGCTCGAGCGAAGCGAGCCTGCCCGGCCGGCCCGCGAGGCGGCAGTGCAGGCCGATCGACATCATGCGCGGCGTCTGCCGGCCCTCGTCGTAGAGGACATCGAAGCTGTCCTTGAGGTACTGGGTGAACTGCTCGCCGGAATTGAAGCCCTGCGGCTGGACGAAGCGCATGTCGTTCGTGTCCAGCGTGTAGGGGACGATGAGCTGCGGCTTGCCGTAACGCGCGTCGTACCAGGGAAGCTCGTCGCTGTAATCGTCGGCGTCCCAGACGAAGCCGCCGTCCTCGACCACCAGCCGGCGGGTGTTCGGGCTGGTGCGCCCCGTGTACCAGCCGAGCGGCCGCTTGCCGGTGAGCCGCGTATGGATCTCGATCGCCCGCTGCATGTGCTCGCGCTCGAGCGCGAGCGGCACATGCTGGTAGTTGATCCAGCGCCAGCCGTGGCTCGCGACTTCGTGCTTGTCGCGAAGAAACGCTTCCACCGCCGCCGGATTGCGCTGCATCGCCATCGCCACGCCGTACACGGTAAGCGGCATGCCGTAGCGCCGGAAGAGCGCGAGCACGCGCCACACGCCGACGCGCGAGCCGTACTCGAACAGCGACTCCATCGACATGTTGCGCGCGCCGGGGATGGGCTGCGCCGCGACCATCTCGGAGAGAAACGATTCGGATGCGGCATCGCCATGCAGGATGGCGTTCTCGCTGCCCTCTTCGTAGTTCAGGACGAACTGCAGCGCGATGCGCGCGCCGCCGGGCCAGCGCGCCTTGGGCGGCGTGGCGCCGTAGCCGACGAGATCGCGCGGATAGCCGCTCGCCTTTTTCTTGCGCGGACCCGGCATGCGCCGAGTCTATACTACGATGCGTCGATGACGCTTCAGGAAGTGAATCGTCTCGCACACGCGCAGTTCGTCGCCGCGCTCGGCGCAGTCTTCGAGCACTCGCCGTGGATCGCACAGCAGGCCTTCGCGCAGCGTCCGTTCGCAAACGTGGAACAGCTCCACGCGAAGATGATGCAGGCGGTGCTTGCCGCACCGCTCGAGGCGCAACTCACGCTGATCCGCGCGCATCCCGAACTTGCCGGACGCGAGGCGACGTCGGGCAGGCTCACCGCCGATTCCACCTCGGAGCAGGCGCGGCTCGGATTCGATGCGCTGTCGCGCGGCGAGCTCGACCAGATGGCCGCGCTCAATCGCAGCTACCACGAGAAATTCGGCTTTCCCTGCATCGTCGCGCTCAAGCTGCACGCGTCCCGGGACACGGTCGTCGCGCAATTCCAGCGGCGTCTGGGCAACGACCGTGAAACCGAAATCGGCAATGCCCTAGCGCAGATCGGCCACATCGCACGCGCGCGCCTGGACAATCTGCTGGGGTGACATGGGACGCCTGACCACGCACGTGCTGGATACGGCGAGCGGAATTCCCGCAGCCGGGATGAAGGTCGAGCTGTCGATCCTCGAGGGCGGCGGCTGGAAGCTCCTCAAGAGCGTCGCCACCACCGCCGACGGCCGCTGCCCCGCGCCGCTGCTCGAGGGCGACACGCTGATCAGGGGCGAATACCGCCTGGTGTTTCACGTCGCCGACTACTTTCGCGCGCGCGGCGCGACGCTGCCCGAGCCGCCGTTCCTGAACCGCGTGCCGCTGCGCTTCGGCATCGCCGGTCCCGATCAGCATTACCACGTGCCGCTGCTGGTATCGCCGTGGAGCTATAGCACCTACCGCGGTTCGTAGTGCAGGCCTACCTGCTCGACTGGGCGAACCTGCTGGTGCGCTGGACGCATTTCGTCACCGGCGTCGCCTGGATCGGGGCCTCGCTTTACTTCATCTTCCTCGACGATTCACTCGAGAAGCCGAAGCACCCGGCCGACGGCGCGGCCGGTGTTGCCGGCGAGCTCTGGGCGGTGCACGGCGGCGGCTTCTACCACGCGCAGAAATACGCCGCCGCGCCGCCGGCGATGCCCGAGACGCTGCACTGGTTCAAGTGGGAGGCCTACTGGACCTGGATCTCGGGCTTCGCGCTGCTGGTGCTTTCCTACTACCTGGCGGCAGAGGTCTACCTCGTAGACAAGGCGGTGCTGAATCTCTCGCCGGGCGCGGCGGTCGGCGCCGGCCTTGCCTGGCTCGCCGCCGGCTGGATCATCTACGACCTGCTGTGCAAGTCGCCGCTCGGCCGCAACGATACGCTGCTCGGCGTGGTGGTATTCGCGCTGCTCTCGCTCGCCGCCTGGGGCCTGACGCGCACCTTCGGCGGCCGCGGCGCCTACATCCATTACGGGGCGATTCTCGGCACCATCATGGTGGCGAACGTCGCGATGGTGATCATGCCAGCGCAGCGCAAATGGGTGCGCGCTCTTGCCGAAGATCGCCCACCCGATCCCACAACCGGCGCGGTGGCCCGGCAGCGCAGCGTACACAACACCTACTTCACGCTGCCGGTGCTGTTCGTGATGATCTCCAACCATTACGCCATGACCTTCGGCAGCGCCTGGAACTGGCTGGTGCTGATCGGCTTCACCGCGGCGGGCGCGCTGATCCGCGTCTGGTTCGTGCAGCGGCACAAAGGCAAGGCCTCGCCGCTGCCGCTGGCGGCGGGCATCGCGATCCTGGCGGCGATCGCGCTGCTGATCGCGCCGCACACGAGCAACGATAGTGGCGGGGCGAAGTTCGAGGACGTGAAGCAGATCGTGGCGGCGCGCTGCGTCACCTGCCACGCGGCAAAGCCCAGTTTCCAGGGCTTCGCGGAAGCGCCGAAGGGCGTGATGCTCGACACCCCGGAACGCATCCGCAGCTACGCGGCTCAGGTCCAGCAGCAGGTGATCACGAAGGCAATGCCGCCCGGCAACCTCACCGCGATCACCGAAGAAGAACGGCAACTCATCGCGCGCTGGTTTCGTGCCGGCGCGAAGTCCGAATGAACCATCAACCAGGGAGCACTCGCATGCGTATTTCCGTCCTGCTCTGCGCCGCCCTCGTCTGCGGCAGCGCGCTGGCCGCAAAGGAAACTCCGGTGCGCTTCGCGCTCGACTGGCGCTTCGAAGGCCCCGCCGCGCCGTATTTCGTCGCGATCGACAAGGGCTACTACAAGGCCGAGGGCCTGGAGGTCACGGTCGATCCGGGCTCGGGCTCGGTGGAAGGCATCAACCGCGTGGCTTCCGGCGCCTACGAGATGGGCTTCGCCGACATCAACTCGCTGGTGAAATACCGCGACAACCCGCGCAACCTGCCGGTGATGGCGGTGATGATGGTCTACGACACGCCGGCCTTCTCGATCGTGGCGCTGAAGAAGTCCGGCATCAAGGCGCCGAAGGACCTGGAAGGCAAGACGCTGGGCGCGCCGGCCGCCGACGGCGCCTGGGCGCAGTGGCCGATCTTCGTCCAGGCGAACGGCATCGACGCCTCGAAGGTCAAGATCGAGAACGTCGGCTTTCCGGTGCGCGAGCCGATGCTGGCGCAGGGGCGCGTCGATGCGATCGCCGGTTTCTGGTTCTCGTCGTACATGAACCTCAAGGCGAACGGCGTGACCGGCGAGGACATCGTGGTGCTGCTGATGCGCGACTACGGCGTCGACCTCTACGGCAACGTGATCATCGCCAACCCGGACTTCATGCGCTTCTCGCCGAAGGCGGTGTCGGGCTTCGTGCGGGCCACGATCCGCGGCATCCAGGACACGATCAAGGATCCGGAGGCCGCCATCGACTCGCTGATGAAGAGGAACCCGATCGCCAAGCGCGACGTCGAGCTCGAGCGGCTCAAGCTCTCGCTCGACAAGAACTTCGTGACGCCGGACGTGCGCAAGAACGGCCTCGGCGGCGTCGACTTCAAGCGCCTGGAGCGCTCCATCGACCAGATCGGCCTGACCTTCAACTACACCAACAAGCCGAAGGCCGCCGACGTGTTCACCGCCCGCTACCTGCCGGCGAAGGAGCAGCGGCTGGTGAAATAGCCGTGCACGACTTCGTCCGGCTCGAGCACGTCTCGATGGGATACGGACGCGGCGCGGCCGCGGTGCGGGCCGTCGAGGACGTCAGCCTGTCGATCGCGCGCGGCGAGTTCGTCGCGGTCGTCGGGCCCTCGGGCTGCGGCAAGAGCTCGCTGATGAAGCTGGTCTCCGGGCTGCATCCGCCGCTCTCCGGCAAGCTCACTGTCGAAGGCCAGCCGGTGCGCGGGCCGCTCAAGTCGGTCGGCATGGCGTTCCAGAACTCCAATCTGCTGCCGTGGCGCAGCGCGACCGACAACGTGCTGCTGCCCCTCGAGATCGTCGAGCCGTATCGCAGCCGCATGCGCGCCGAGCGCGCCGCCTACCGCGACAAGGCGGTGAAGCTGCTCGAGTCGGTGGGGCTCGCCGGGTTCACCGCAAAATTTCCCTGGGAGCTCTCGGGCGGCATGCAGCAGCGCGCCTCGATCTGCCGCGCGCTGATCCACGAGCCGGACATCCTGATGCTCGACGAGCCTTTCGCCGCGCTCGACGCCTTCACGCGCGAAGAGCTGTGGTGCGCGCTGCGCGACCTGCAGGCGGCAAGGAACGTCACCGTGATGCTGGTGACGCACGATCTGCGCGAGGCGGTATTCCTGGCCGATACGGTCTATGTCATGTCGAGCCGGCCCGGGCGCATCGTGCGGCGCTGCGAAGTGCCGATTGCCCGGCCGCGCGACCTCGAGGTCACCTATACGGAGCCGTTCCAGAACATCGTGCACGAGCTGCGCGGGCTGATCGGCGCGAGGCATTGATGGAACGCAGCGTGCTCGCCCTTCGGGTGCTCTCGCCCGCCGCCTTCACCGTCACGCTTTTCGTGCTCTGGGAGATCGCCTGCCGGGTGCTCAACGTGCCGCTCACCATCCTGCCCGCGCCGTCGGCGGTGTTCGGCGCCCTGTGGCAGTACCGCGCGCCGATTGCGAGCAACTCCATCGTCACCCTGTGGACCACGCTGGCCGGATTCCTGATGGCCACCGTGTTCGGCCTGCTGCTCGGCATCCTCGTCGGCTGGCACCGCGCCATCTACGCCGGGCTCTATCCGGTGATGATCGGCTTCAACTCGATCCCGAAGGTGGCGGTGGTGCCGGTGCTGATCCTCTGGTTCGGACTGGGCGAGATCCCCGCCATCCTCACCGCCTTCCTGATCTCGTTCTTTCCGATCGTGGTCAACGTCGCCACCGGTCTCGCGACCGTGGAGCCGGAGCTGGAGGATGTGCTGCGCGCGCTGGGCGCGTCCAAGCTCGACATCGTGCGCAAGATCGGCATCCCGCGCTCGCTGCCCTACTTCTTCGGCTCGCTGAAGGTCGCGATCACTCTCGCCTTCGTCGGCGCCGTGGTCTCGGAGACCGTCGGCTCGAACAAGGGCATCGGCAAGCTGATGCTCGACGCCCAGGCCTCGTTCCAGGTGCCGATCGTATTCGCCGGACTGCTGGTGCTCGCCTTCCTCGGGATCGTGCTCTATGGCCTGACGGCGGCGATCGAGCAGCGCTTTACCGGATGGGCGTTCAGGGGACGCGGCGCCAACTAAAGGGTCTGCTGCGTCATCTGGATCATGTCGCGCAGCACGGGGTAGATGCCGTTCTCCCATTTCTTGCCGCTGAACACGCCGTAGTGGCCGACGCCCGGCTGCACATGGTGGTTCTTCAGGTAAGGACGCACGCCGCGGCAGAGGTCCTGCGCGGCGAGCGTCTGCCCGACCGCGCAGATGTCGTCGCGCTCGCCCTCGACCGTCAGGAGGCCCATGCGCCGGATGGCGCCGGGATCGACGCGGCGGCCACGGATCTCGAGCGTGCCTTTCGCCAGCGCCTGCTCCTGGAAAATGGCTTGCACCGTCTCCAGGTAGAACTCCGCGGTGAGGTCCATGGTCGCGAAGTACTCCTCGTAGAACTTGCGCGTCGCATCGGCCTTGGCGTGCTCGCCCTTGACGCGGCAGTGGAACAGATCGCCGAACGCCTTGAGATGGCGCTCGAGGTTCATGCTGATGAAGGCGCCGAGCTGCACGAAGCCGGGATACACGCGCCGCGAGGCCCCGGCATAGCGCTGCGGCACGGTGGCGATGAGATTGGCCTCGAACCACTCGATCGGGCGGCTGGTCGCGAGCTGGTTCACTTTGGTCGGATTGACGCGCGTGTCGATCGGGCCCGCCATCAGCGTAAGGCTGAGCGGCTGCGCCGGATGCTGGTCCTCGGCCATCACCGCGACCGCGGCCAGCGCCGCCACCGTCGGCTGGCAGACCGCGACCACATGCCCGCCCGGCCCCATGTGCTCGATGAATTCCACCAGGTGCAGCACATACTCCTCGAGCCCGAAGCGTCCCGCCGAGAGCGGCACGTCGCGCGGGTTGTGCCAGTCGGTGATGTAGACATCGTGATCGGCGAGCAGGGTCTGCACCGTGCCGCGCAGCAAGGTGGCGAAGTGCCCCGAGAGCGGCGCGACCAGCAGCACGCGCGGCCCGCAGGCGTCCATCTCCTTGCGAAAGCGCAGCAGCGAGCCGAACGGCGTGGCGTGGATGACTTCCTCGCGCACCGCGACCTCGCGGCCGTTCACGGTGACGGCGCTGATGCCGAAGTCCGGCCGGCTGTGCGTGAGCTTGCCGAGCGCGATCAGCTCGTAGGTGGCGGCGAGCTTGCGCAGCGGATAGTCCAGCGGGCTCGTCGCCCAGTCCGTGCCCATGCCGCGGCTGACCGCAACGGCCAGCGCGCGAACCGGATGCGCGAGATCGGTGAACGCCTGGAACGATTGATACAGCATGCTTCCCCTTGTCCCCGACAGCTGACGAGCAATATGCATACCAATGGCATGACTATTGCGACGCACCGGCCAGGGGAACGATTCAGCGCCCGCAGACCTGCCGAATGCTCCGACGCGGCGCGCAAAAGATGGTGCACGCACCTTTTTGATGAATCGCCGGCATGAAGAAGACAACGCTAACCATCAGCAGCAAGAACTATTCATCCTGGTCGCTGAGGGGATGGCTGCTCGCGCGCATGAGCGGCATCGCCTTCGACGAGGTGCTGCTGCCGCCGGACGATTCGCAGGCGCGCGCCGAGCTGCTGCTGCTCTCGCCGTCGATCCTGGTTCCCTGCCTGACGCACGACGGCGTGCGCGTCTGGGACACGCTCGCGATCGCCGAGTATCTGAACGAGCTGGCGCCCAAGGCCGGCATCGTGCCCGCGGATCGCACCGCGCGCGCGCGCTGCCGCTCGATCTGCGGCGAGATGCACTCCGGCTTCAGCGCGCTGCGCTCGGCGCTGCCGATGAACGTCAAGGCCCGCTTCCCCGGCTTTCGCATCTGGTCGCGTGCGCAAGCCGACATCGAGCGCATCGCCGACATCTGGCGCGAGTGCCTCTCCACCTACGGCGGTCCGTATCTGTTCGGCAAGCTGTCGATGGCCGACGCGATGTATGCGCCGGTAGTGACGCGCTTCCTGACTTACGACGTGAAGCTCGACCGCGCCTGCGCCGACTATGCGGCACGCATCATGGCGTGGCCCGACATGCTGGAGTGGGTGGCGGCGGCGAAGCTGGAGCAAACCGACATCGACGAGCTGGAAGTCGAATTCTGAAAGGGAGAGCGCAGATGCTGCAGAAAGTCGAGAACAAGTTTTCGCACATGAAGGCCGGCGAAACCGAATATCTCAGCGGAGGCTTGCGCGACTTCTTCCTCTACCGCGACCTCGGCATCGCCGAGGCCACCGGCGGCAAGGTGATCGCGCAGCTGGT
>DASWER010000232.1:0-2746 GCA_036394655.1 Burkholderiales bacterium | reverse complement strand
ATCCGCGGCAATGCCCGGGTACAGGAGGTCTACCTTGGCCCTGCTTGAGCTCAAGGGAGTCAGCGCCGGTTACGGGCGCGCCCGGGTGCTGTTCGACGTCAGCCTGAAAATCGAACCTGGCGAGGTGGTGATGCTCGCCGGACGCAACGGCGCCGGAAAATCCACTACGCTCAAGGCCGTGATGGGTCTCGTCGAGCGCGGCGGAGAAATCCGCTTCAACAGCCAACGCGTCGAGCGGCTCGCGCCTTTCGAGGTTGCGCGCCTGGGGATCGGCTACGTGCCGGAGGACCGCCGCATTTTCGCGGGGCTCTCGGTGGCCGAAAACCTCGAAGTGGGGCGCCGCCCTGCCCGCCCGGCTCTGCCGGCGTGGGACGAGGACCGGGTCTTCGCCCTCTTTCCGAATCTGGGCACGATGCGCGAGCGCCCCGGCGGCCGGATGTCCGGCGGCGAGCAGAAGATGCTCGCCATCGCGCGCACCCTGATGGGCAACCCGCTTGCAGTGCTGCTGGATGAACCCTCCGAAGGCCTGGCCCCGATCATCGTGAAGCAGATGGCCAGCGCGATCGGCGAGTTGAAGCGCTCTGGCTTGAGCGTGCTGCTCTGCGAGCAGAATGCCCAGTTCGCGCAAGGGCTGGTCGACCGCACCTATCGCATCGAGAAGGGCGAGGTCCGCCCATCGTGAACCACCGCGGCCTGCTCCTCACCATCACCGAGCCACCGCCCGCGATGGAGGAGGAATTCAACGCCTGGTACGACACCGAGCATCTCGCCGAGCGCCTGGCGATCCCGGGATTCCGCTCGGCGCTGCGCTGGACCCTGGAGGGCGCCTCCGGTGCGGGGAAATATCTCGCCACTTACGAGCTCGATTCGGCGGCCGTGCTCCAATCACCGGAATATCTCGCGCGGTTCAACCACCAATCGCCCTGGTCGAGACGCTGCCTGGCGAAGACCGTAGTGTTCAAACGCTGGGCCTGCGAGCAGGTCGAGCCGGGATCGGCGGACCCGCATCCATTGGCGAAAGCGCTGCTGCTGGTCGCGGCTGACGGCCCGGTGCGGGAGCTCGCGCTGCCGGGCGCGCTGCAGACGCGGCGCTTTGTCGCCTCGGCCGGCGAGCCGCGCCATATTGCGCTCATCGAGCAGGCGCAGGCGACCGGAAATCTGCCCGCGCCGCAGCCCGGATGGCGGGTGCAGCGGTATCGAGCCTATGCAGCTTGAACGCTACGCCTGGCTTGCGATCGCCGCGGCAATCGCGACGATCACGCTCAAGGCGTTCGCCTGGTGGCTGACCGGCTCGGTCGGCCTGCTGTCCGACGCGCTCGAGTCGGTCGTCAACCTGGCGGCGGCGCTGCTCGCGCTTTCCATGCTGCGCCTCGCCGCCTCGCCGCCGGATGCCGATCATCCCTACGGCTTCTCCAAGGCGGAATACTTCTCCGCCGGCATCGAGGGCGCGCTCATCGTGCTGGCGTCAGCCGGCATCGTCTGGGCGGCGATCCCGCGGCTGATGGCGCCGCGCGAGCTCGACATGCCGCTCGCCGGATTGGCGCTGACGATCATCGCCTCGGCCATCAACCTGGCGGTGGCGATGGTGCTGCTGCGCGCCGGGCGCGAGCACCACAGCATCACGCTCGAGGCCGATGGCCGGCACCTGCTCACCGACGTCTGGACCTCGGCCGGCGTGATCGTCGGCGTCGCGCTGGTGTTCGCCACCGGCTGGCTGTACCTCGACCCGCTCATCGCCATCGCGGTCTCTCTACACATCCTCTGGACCGGCTTCGGCCTGATGCGCCGCTCCGTGCGCGGCCTGCTCGACCCGGCGATCTCCAGCGAAGACCAACGCGAAATCGCGACGCTGATCGCGGAATATTCACACCGCTACGGCATCTCGTTCCACGCGGTGCGCACGCGCCAGGCGGGCGCGCGGCGCTTCGTGTCGTTCCACCTGCTGGTGCCCGATGCCTGGACCGTGGCGCAGGCGCACCAGCTCTCGGAAGAAATCGAGGCGCGCATGCGCTCGATGGTGCCGAACGCGGCGATCTTCACGCACATCGAGCCGATTTCGGACCCGGCCTCCTACGACGACGAAGGGCTGGACCGTTGACGTGGCCCTTCCTTTTACTCGCCGGGCAGGATGATCTCGATGTGGAAGCGGCTGACGTTGAGGAAGGGCGCCGAGGCGACCTGGCGGCCGCCGGGCTGGAGCTCCCACACTTCGGCGTTGGTCACCGCGATGAAATCGCGCGCCTCGGCCATGAAGTCGGTGATGCGCGCCCCCGGCACCAGCTCGATGAAGCCCTTGAGCCGGTAGCTCGAGGTGAAAATCGTGACCTTCGTCCTCTCTTCCATGTCAAAGCCATGATAAACCGCGTGACGTGGCGCTGGAAGGAGTCGATATCATGCAGCGGGTAGTCCTTTTTCTCTTTGTCCTAGTCCCGGCGGCGGCGATTGCCCAGACGCGCGCCGACATGCAATGCAAGGCGGCCGGCAAGGACCTGATCTACAACTGTGTGATTCGCCTGGCGCGCGCCGACCAGCCGGTGAGCGGCGCCCAGCTGATGGTCGAGCCCGAGATGCCCTCGATGCCGGAGGCCCACAAGTTGAAGCCGGTGAAGGGCCGGCCCGGCAAGGGGCCGGGCGAATACCTGGTGCGGCTCGATCTCGACATGCCGGGCGAATGGGCGCTGCGGGTGCGCTTGAGCGCGCCGGTGCGCGACCAGGTCACGCTGCATTACGCGTTCGATGAGCGCGG
>DASWER010000231.1:0-7940 GCA_036394655.1 Burkholderiales bacterium | reverse complement strand
CGAGCCATATCCACGCCGACGACCTTGCCGCGGCGGCGGCGCGCGCATTGGAGGAGGATGCGCCGCCGGGGATGTACAACGCCGCAGACGACAGCGAGATGCTGATGGGCGACTGGCTGGATCTCGTCGCTGGGCATGTCGGCCTGCCGCGTCCGGCGCGCGTGGCGCGCGATCAAATTGCGCGCCTTGTGCCGGCGCAGCTGCTGAGCTTCATGGAGGAGTCGCGGCGGCTCGACAACCGGCGGCTGAAGGCGGTGCTGGGAGTGAAGCTGCGCTATCCAACGGTGCAGGAAGGACTTGGCCATGAGCACGTTGTTGGTATTGACTAATCTGCCGGATCGCGCGGCCGCCGAGAAGCTCGCCGACGCGATCGTCGCCAAGAACCTCGCGGCGTGCGTGAATATCCTCGCACCCTGCCGCTCGGTGTATCGCTGGAAGGGCGCCGTGCAGCACGATGAAGAGCACCCGATGCTGATCAAGACCACCACGGAGCGTTATGCCGCGCTCGAAAGCGAGATGCGCGCGCAGCATCCGTACGAACTCCCGGAGATCATCGCGGTCCCAATCGAGCGCGGCCTGCCGGCTTACCTCGATTGGGTCGCGGCCGAAACCAAGGCTTGAAAGCATTCCTCTTCCTCGTCGTGTTGCTCCTCGGCGGATACGACGCCGCGGCAGCCGAGCTGCTCGAACCGGAGCAGGCATTCCGCTTCTCCGCGCGTGTCACCGACGGCAATACAGTGGAAGTGCGCTTTGTGATTGCCGACGGTTATTACCTGTATCGCGACCGCTTTCGCTTCAGTGCCGAGGGCAACGCGCGCCTCGGGCAGGCCGAGCTGCCGCCGGGGCTGCCGCACAAGGACGAGTTCTTCGGCGAGATGCCGATCTATCGCGGGCAGGTGAGCATCCGCTTGCCGGCGCAGTCTGATGGGCCGGTCGACCTAAAGGTGACCTCGCAGGGCTGCGCCGACGCCGGTGTCTGCTACGTGCCGATGGAATCGCGCGCCACGCTACGGCTCACCGGCAGCGGCGCGGCGCTCGATAGCGAGCCGCGCTTTTCGCTCTACGCGAGCGATCTCGATATCGCCCACCTGCTGCAGGGCAATTTCGCGCTGGTGCTCGGTGGTTTTCTGGTGCTGGGGCTGCTGCTTGCCTTTACGCCGTGCATGCTGCCGATGATCCCGATCCTCTCGGGCATCATCGCCGGCGATGGCGGGCGCATGAACAAATCGCGGGCGCTGACGCTCTCCGTCACCTACGTGTTGAGCATGGCGCTCACCTATGCGCTCGCCGGGGTCGGCGCCGCGTACGCCGGATCGCTGCTCGCCTCGTACCTGCAGAACGTCTGGGTGCTCGGCGCGTTCGCGCTGGTCTTCGTGGTGCTGGCGCTGTCGATGTTCGGCTGGTACGAGCTGCGGCTTCCCGGCTTCCTGCACGAGCGCCTGTACGCGAGCCAGGGGCGGCTGCAGGGCGGGCGGCTCGCGTCGGTGGCGGCGATGGGCGTGTTCTCGGCAATCATCGTGAGCCCGTGCGTATCCGCGCCGCTCGCCGGAACGCTGCTGCAGATCTCGCGTTCGGGCGACGTGCTGCTCGGCGGCGCGGCACTTTTCTCGCTCGCCATCGGCATGGGCCTGCCGCTCATCGTGGTCGGCGTCTCCGAGGGCGCGCTGCTGCCGAAGGCCGGCGCCTGGATGGTGGCCGTGCGCAAGTTCTTCGGTGTGCTGCTGCTTGCGGTTGCGCTCTGGATCGTCACTCCACTGCTTCCCGCCACCGCCGAGCGCCTCGCCTGGGGCGCGCTGCTTGCGGGCTCGGCGATCTTTCTCGGCGTGCGGCAGACGCTGCCCGCAGGAGCCTCACTTTGGCGCTGGCTGTGGAAGGGCGTCGGCGTCATCGCCGTCGTGGCTGGCGTCGCGCTGGCGGTCAGCGCCTTCGGCGGCCACGACGGGGCGCATAGCGCGACGCCGTGGAAGCGCGTGAGCTCGCTGGCGGAGCTCGAGCAGCGCCTGGCCGCACCGGGGCGCCCGGTGATGCTCGATTTTTATGCCGACTGGTGCGTCTCGTGCAAAGAGATGGAAAAGCTGACGTTGTCGGATGCACGCGTGCGTGCACGGCTCGACCAGATGCTCCTATTGCAGGCCGATGTCACCGCGGCCAATGAAGCCGACCGGGCGCTGCTCAAGCGCTTCGCGCTGTTCGGGCCGCCGGGCATCGTGTTCTTCGACGCGCAGGGCCGCGAAATCCCGGGCCTGCGCGTCATCGGCTACCAGCCTCCCGAGCGCTTCCTCAGAACGCTTGCCGCTGCCGCTGGCCATTGATCATGCGGTGATCGCCGTGCGCGATCTCGACGCTGCCGCCGCGCGCTTTGCGCAGCTCGGATTCACCCTCACGCCGCGCGGCCACCACAGCTTCGGCTCTCAGAACCACTGCATCATGCTCGCCTCGACGTACCTCGAGCTCCTGGCCGCGCCCGTGGCGCATCCGTGGCTGGACTATTACCGTGCGTTCCTTGAGCACGCAGAGGGGTTCGCGGCGCTCGCACTGTCCACCGACGATGCAGACGCCTCCTATCGGCAGTTGAAGCAACGCGGCATTGCGGCGCGGCCGCCGATGGATCTCGCGCGGCCGGTCGACGGCGGCGTCGCGCGCTTTCGGCTGGTGCAAATCGAGAACCTGCCGCAGATGTTCATCTGCCAGCACCTGACGCGCGATCTGGTGTGGCGGCGCGAATGGCAGAGGCACGCGAACGGCGCGACTGAACTCGTGCGCCCGACGCAATGGACTGCCGGCAGCGCGCTAGCGGTGAAAGGCTTGCGAATGCCAATCGAGGCGCACGGCGTGCGCCTGGAGCCCGCTTAGCGCTTGCGCAGCGCCTTCGCGGCGTCGAGGGCGAAGTAGGTGAGGATGCCGTCGGCGCCGGCGCGCTTGAAGGCGACCAGCGTCTCTATGACGCAGGACTCAGGCAGCCACTGGTTCGCAATTGCCGCGCGCAGCATCGCGTATTCGCCGGACACCTGGTAGACGTAGGTCGGCGCGCGGAACTCGTCCTTCACGCGTCGCAGGATGTCGAGATAGGGCAGGCCCGGCTTCACCATCACCATGTCGGCGCCCTCGGCGAGATCGAGGCCCACTTCCCACAGCGCCTCGTCGGAATTCGCCGGATCCATCTGGTAGCTTTTCTTGTCGCTCTTGCCGAGCGACTTCGCCGAGCCGACGGCGTCGCGGAATGGACCGTAGAAACCCGACGCATATTTCGCCGAGTACGCCATGATCCGCGTGTGGATGTGGCGCGCCTTCTCGAGCGCTGTCCGGATTCGCCCGACGCGTCCGTCCATCATGTCCGAGGGCGCGACGATGTCGACGCCGGCCGCCGCCTGCACCAGCGCCTGCTTCACCAGAATGTCGAGCGTCGCGTCGTTGAGGATGTAGCCCGAGTCGTCGATCACGCCGTCCTGGCCGTGCGAGGTATACGGATCCAGCGCGACGTCGGTCATCACTCCCAGCTCGGGAAAACGTTTCTTCAGCGCCGCGACGGCGCGCGGAATGAGCCCCTTTGCATTGAAAGCCTCGCGACCATCGGGGGTTTTTAGCCGCGCTTCGATCGCGGGAAACAGCGCCAGCGCGGGGATCTCGAGCCTCAGGCACTGCTCGGCCACCGGCAGGAGTCGATCGATCGTCACGCGCTCGATGCCGGGCATCGAATCCACTTTCTGCGTGCGGCCTTTGCCGTCGATGATGAACACCGGGTAGATGAAATCGTCGGGCGTCAACACCGTCTCGCGCATCAGGCGCCGCGAAAATTCCGCGCGCCGCATGCGTCGCATGCGTACGCCGGGAAAGCTGCCGTAGACCTTCATCGGAACTGGGTTTTTGGTTGTTGGACGGGGTTGAACTTTCGCCCTGCGCATCCATCTTACCTTCAGACGAGTTGATCGTCTCCCGCTTCTCCTCCCTGAGCGGGTGCCTTAATCCAAAAGTTAAGGCGTTTTCGCCCCCGGTTTATATCCCCTTTACCGGGGGTTTTTTATTTCAGCGACCTGCTCGCAGCCACTCTGCGAGCAGGTCGCGGCATTCCTCTACACCCTGTCGCGTGACGCTTGAAAAAAGCGTCGCCCGCGCACGACCGAGTTGCCCGCGCACATCGCGCACGAGCGTCGCCTGTGCGGCGTGCGACAGCTTGTCGGCCTTGGAAAGAAGCACGAGCAGGCGCAACTCGCCGAGCCACTCGATGAGCTGCAAGTCCAACGGGGTCATCGGATGGCGCGCATCCATGATGAGCACCACGCCGACCAGCGCTCGCGCCGACTGCAGATACGCGCTCACCAGCTCGCGCCATTGTTCGCGCAGGCTCTGCGGCACGCGCGCATAACCGTAGCCCGGAAGGTCGACGAAGCGCGCCGTGTCGCCGAGCGCATAGAAGTTGATCGTCTGCGTGCGACCCGGTGTCTTGCTCACGCGCGCGAGCCCGTTGCGGCCGAGGAGCGCGTTGATGGCGCTCGATTTGCCCACGTTGGAACGACCGGCAAAGGCGACCTCGGGCGGCCCCGGGGGTGGCAGGTCAGCGGCGCGGGCGGCCGCGCGCAGGAACGTCGCTTGAGCGAAGGCCGTCATGGGGGGCGGGGAATTCTAATAAAATCGCGCCTTTCGAATCCGGGGAGTCAGGGGATGAACCGCGCACTGGCGCTTGCCGCCGCGATGTTGGCGACGGGCTTCGCTTTCGGCCAGGACAAGGGTCCAGCGCTCGCCGCTCAGGTCTGCGCCGCCTGCCACGCCGCCGACGGCAACAGCATCGCCCCGGCGAATCCCAAGATCGCCGGACAGATGGCCGATTATCTGCAGAAGCAGCTGCGCGACTTCAAGGCGCAGGAGGGAAAGCAGGCGCTGCGCCAGAGCCCGGTGATGAACGGCATGGTGGCCAATCTTTCGGAGGCCGACATGAAAGGTCTCGCCGGCTTCTACGCCGGCCAGGCGCTCAAGCCCGCCGCCGCTGCCGACAAGGACCTCGCCGCGCTCGGCCAGAAGCTCTGGCGCGGTGGCGACGCGGTGCACGGCATTCCCGCCTGCGCGGGCTGCCATGGCCCGGCGGGGGCCGGGATACCCGCGCAATTTCCCCGCCTCGCTGGCCAATACGCCGAGTACATCGCAGCCCAGCTCACCGCCTTCAGGGAAGGCAAGCGCACCAACGATGTGAATGGCGTGATGCGCGGCGTTGCCGCGCACATGAACGACGGCCAGATCCGGGCAGTGGCCGAATACGCGGCCGGGCTGAGATAGGATCATCAGGGAATAGGCACTAGCCCGCGGTGTTGGCCCATCCAGTACCCCACAAGGAGAGAACAGTATGAAAAGAAGCGGTGTGGCAACCGTAGTCGCATTGGCGCTCGGCGTCGCCGCCGGCGCGGTATTCGCGCAAGCCAAGCCCGAGCAGCTGGTGAAGCAACGGCAGGCCGTGATGACGCTGCAGGGCAAGTATTTCGGACCGATGGCAGCCATGGCCCAAGGCAAGGCGCCCTACAACGCCGACATCGTGCGGCGCAACGCGGCTTATCTCGACAACCTCAGCAGGATGGCCTGGGACGGTTTCGACGCGGGCACGAAGGGCGTGAAGAGCGCCGCGCTGCCGGCGATCTATGAGCAGCCCGATAAGTTCAAGGAGGCGCAAAGCCGCCTCGAGAATGAGGCGCACAAGCTCTACGAAGTGAGCCGCAGCGGTGACGAAGCCGCGGTGAAGGCGCAGATCGGCGCCGTCGGCAAATCCTGCGGCGGCTGTCACGAGAGCTTCCGCGAGAAACAGTAGCCTTTGAAGTTCGCGACAAGCCCCGCTGTGGCGGGGCTTTTTTTTCTGCTGTGCTCCCTCGGCGTGCTTGCACAGGAGGGCGACGCGAGGCGCGGTGGCTATCTTTCGCGGGCGGGCGGCTGCGTCGGTTGCCACACGGACACGCGCAAAGACGCTGTGCCGTATGCGGGAGGCCGCGCGCTGAAGACGCCCTTCGGCACTTTTTACGGGCCGAACATCACGCCGCATCCCATCGCCGGGCTCGGACGCTGGACGCAGGCCGACTTCATGCGCGCGATGCGTGAAGGCGAGCGACCCGATGGCGCGCATTATTTTCCGGCCTTTCCGTACCCGTCTTTCACACGCATCAACGACGCCGACCTGCGCGATCTGTGGGCTTATCTGGGCTCGCTGCGGCCGAGCGCGCAGCCCAGCCGGCCGCACCAGCTCGGCATCCTGTATCGCTGGCGCTTTCTGGTGTTCGTGTGGAAGTGGCTGTTCTTCAGCCCCGGGCCATTCAAGCCCGATCCGGGTAAGAGCGTGCTCGTGAACCGCGGCGCTTATCTTGTGCAGGCACTCGGGCATTGCGGCGAATGCCACACGCCGCGCAATTGGTTCGGTGCCCCTAAAAAGGATCGCTTCCTCGCCGGCGCGAAGCTCGGCGAAGGTACGAGCGCGCCCAACCTTACGCCGACGCGACTCAAGCGTTACGGCGACGGCGAATTGAAGGACATCCTGCAGAGCGGACTTTTCCCCGACGGCGACGTGATGGGCGACACCATGGGCGAAGTGGTGCGCAATACCACGAGCCAGCTCACTGCCGAGGATCTCACTGCGATTATTGCGTACTTGCGCAGCCTGCCGCCATTGCCTGACGCGCCGAAATAGCGTGGAATAGCCGCTTCCCGAGGCCTGTTCCCCATGGACGAAGCCAAGCGCCTGGTCGAGCTTATTCCGCGGCTGCGGCGTTACGCGCGGGCATTGGTCGGCGACCGCTCGAGCGCCGACGATCTGGTGCAGGACACGCTGGAGCGCGCCTGGGCGAAGCTGCACCTGTACCGTCGCGGCACCGACCTGCGCGCCTGGCTATTCACCGTAATGCACAACGTCCACGTCAATCGCGTTCGCGCCGCGCGCTCGAGTGACCCTCTCGAAGACGAGATGCCCGAGCTCGCGCAGAACGGCACGCAGTCCGATGCGCTGCTGGTGCGCGATCTCGACCGCGCGATTGCGCGCCTGCCCGCCGACCAGCGCGCGGTGCTGCTGCTGGTCACGCTGGAGGACCTGAGCTACGACGAAGTCGCGCGCACGCTCGGCATTCCCATCGGCACGGTGATGTCGCGGCTTTCGCGCGCGCGCGAAAAGCTGCGCGCCATGATGCTCGGACAGAGTCCAACCGCCAGGCTGAAGCTCGTCAAATGAGCGAGCTCCCCGTGACCGAAGCCGATCTGCAGGCCTATGCCGACGGCCGGCTGCCCGAAGAGCGCCGCGCCGCGGTCGAGGCCTGGCTCGCGGCGCGGCCGGAGGAAGCCGAGCGCGTTGCGGCGTACCGCCGCCTCGCGCAAGAGGTGCGCGGGGCTTACGAGACGATGCTTTCGGAACCGGTGCCGGCGCGCCTGGCGCAGGCTGCGTCGCGCCGGCGACCGTGGCGCCGCGCCGCCGCCGCGGCGGGCTGGCTCGCCCTCGGTATCGCGATCGGCGCACCGGCCGGCTGGCAGCTGCGGCCCGAGCGCACGGTAACGCAAGCCGCTCCCGACAATATGCTGATCGCGCGGCGCGCGGCGATCGCGCACGCGACCTATTCACCCGAAGTGCGCCACCCCGTCGAGGTCGGCGCCGACGATGAGCAGCACCTCGTCGCGTGGCTTTCCAAGCGCCTCGGAGTGAAAGTGCGCGCGCCCAAGCTCGACGAGGCCGGCATGTCGCTGGTTGGCGGACGCCTGTTGCCGGGAGAGAACGGCCCCGTCGCGCAGTTCATGTACCAGTCGCAGAATGGCCGGCGCCTTACGCTTTACGTGCGCACCGAGGCCTCGCGCAACCGCGAGACCGCGTTTCGCTACGCCCGCGAGAACAACGTCGGCGTGTTCTACTGGATCGACCGCGAGATCGGCTACGCGCTCGCCTCGGCCGACCTCAGCAAGGACGAGCTACTGCGCCTCGCCAACCTGGT
>DASWER010000230.1:0-2912 GCA_036394655.1 Burkholderiales bacterium | reverse complement strand
CTGCGCGTGCAGATGCGCGTCGAGCTGAAGCGCCTGCACGAGCGCCTCGAGACCACGGCGATCTACGTCACGCATGACCAGGTCGAGGCGATGACGCTCGGCGATCGCGTGGTGGTGATGAAGGACGGCGTGGTGAAGCAGGTGGGCGCGCCGCTCGAGCTCTACCAGCGGCCGGCCAACCGCTTCGTCGCCGGCTTCATCGGCTCGCCGGCGATGAATTTCATCGCAGTCAGCCTCGACTGGACTGCGAACGCCCTCTGGGCCCATGCGCCGGGCATGCGGGTGCGCGTGCCGCCGGCGAAGACCGAAGCGCTGCGACAGTACCAGGGAAAACCGGTAGTGCTCGGCCTGCGTCCGGAGGCGCTGCATCCCGCGGACGGCGGTGCCGGCGATTACGCCTTCGATGCGATCGTGGAAGTGGTCGAGCCGCTCGGCTCGGAGATCCTGCTCGACGTGCGCGTCGGCGAAAGTCCGGTCGTGGCGCGCGTCGATCCGGCGCTGCGCATGGCCGCGCACGATCGCGTGCGCCTCGCCTACGATCCCGAGCGCGCGCACTTCTTCGACGCCGCCACCGAAGCCGCGATTTAAAGGGGTCAGGACCCTTTATTCGCCGAGCGCGCGATTCACGCGCGGCAGGACTTCCTCGGCCATCAGCTGCATCGAGCGGCGCATCGCAGGGGCGTCGGCCCAGTCATGGCCGCAGTACAAGAGGGTGCCGAATGCACCAATGTGCTCGCGGAAGGCCAGCAGCCGCTCGACCACTTGGTCGACCGACCCGGCGATGAGCATCTGGGAGACCAGGTACTCGTCGGTCACGGCTTCGTCCGGCAGCGAGGCATCGTGCTTGAAGAACGCGTTGCCGCGGCTCGCCTGCGCCTTGCGCTGCAGGTTGCGGAAGTAATACGCGAACGGATTGCCCAGATCGCGTGTCATGCGGCGCACCGTGGCGTCGTCATCGGCGACAAAAATGCTCTTCGCCACTCGCCAATCCTGTGGACGGGCGGGCCGACCGGCGCGTGCGCAGCCCTCCGCGTACTTCGGCCAATGCGTCTTGATCACCCACGGATGCACGAAGTTGGCCGAGATCGGCGTCCAGCCGCGCGCGGCCGCCGCGGCGATGCCCTCCGAGCCGGGCAGGATCGCGGTGACCACGATCGGCGGATGCGGCTTCTGGAACGGCTTCAGCATGGCGCCCATGCCGAGGTCGGGCATCGAGGTGCGCTCGGTGCTGAGCTGCCACTTCTTGCCCTTCAGCCGGTACGGCGGCTCCTGCGTCCACAGCGCGATCATGTGCTCCATCGCCTCGACGAAGATCGCGTTGCGGTCCGCGTCCAGGCTTTCCATGATCTCGGCGTCGGAGCGCAGGCCGCCCGGCCCGACGCCCAGGATGAAGCGTCCCTCGAGCAGCGTGTCGACCATCGCGATCTCGGCGGCCGTCGCAGCCGGATGACGGTTGGCGAGATTCACCGTGCCGCTGCCGAGCTTGATGCGCTTCGTATCGCGCGCCAGCGTGGCGATGAAGATCAGGCACGAGGTGATGGTCTCGGCGAGGTCGGTGAGATGCTCGCCGATGAACGCTTCCTCGAAGCCGAGCTGCTCGGCGAACAGCACCGCTTCACGATCCTCGGCCAGCGTGCGCCGCCAATCCCTCCCCACCGGGTGCAGCGGCATGGTGAAGTAACCGAGCTTCACTTCAGCAGTTCGGGCGCGACCAGCCTCGGCAGGATGAGCGGGATCTCGGGCCAGATGATGATGGCGGCCAGCATCAGGAGCATCGGCACCAGCATGATCATCGTGTCCTTCAGCGCGAACTTGAGCGGCACCTTCGCCACCGCGCACGAGATCATCAGGCACAGTCCATAGGGCGGCGTCACCAGGCCGAAGGCGAGCGCGACGATGCCGATGATGGCGAAGTGGATCGGGTGCATGTTCACCGACTGCGCGAGCGGCTGCAGGATGGTGCCGACGATGATGATCGCGGGAATCGCGTCGAGGAAGCAGCCGACCACCAGGAACACGAACGCTATAAAGAATCCGACGCCGGTGATGCCCATGTGCCAGCTGGTGACGTTGGCCAGCAGCGCCTTCGGGATCTGGTAGTAGGCGAGCATCCAGCCGAAGGCCGATGCCGTGCCGACGCAGAACAGCGCCACCGCGGCGAGCTTTCCGGTTTCGGACAGTGCCTGGTAGAGCTGCTTCATGTCCATCTCCCGGTAGATGAAGATCGACAGCGCAGCCGCGTACAGCACGGCGACCGCGGCGGATTCGGTCGCGGTGAACCAGCCGAGCAGGATGCCGCCGACGATGATGAACGGCGTGAAGAGCGCCGGCAGCGACTGCCACGCGGAGACGAAGAACTCCTTGAGCGTGGCGCGCGGATAGACCGGGTAGTGATAGATCTTCGCGTAGACGTGCACCGTCGCCATCTGCGCCGCGGCGATCAAGAGGCCGGGAATGATGCCGGCGAGGTACATCGCGCCGATGGATGTGGAGATCACCCCGCCCCAGACGATCATCAGGATAGAGGGCGGGATGATCACCGCGAGCACCGCGGAGACGGCGGTAATGGCAATGGAAAACGACAGCCCATAGCCTTCCTTCACCTGCGCCTCGATGAAGATCTTGCTCTGGCTCGCCGCATCCGCGGTGGAAGAACCCGAGATGCCGGCGAAGAACACCGACAGCAGGACGTTGATCTGCGCCAGCGCGCCCGGGAAATTTCCGACCATGGTGCGCGACAGGCGCACCAGCCGCTCGGTGATGCCGCCGATGTTCATCAGGTTGGCGGTCAGCAGGAAGAACGGCACCGCCAGCAGGATGAAGGAGTTGTAGGCCTTGAAGGTCTCGTTGAAGATCACCATCGGCGAGAGCCGCTCCTCGATGATCACCACCGGCAGGCAGGCGAGGCCGAG
>DASWER010000229.1:0-1954 GCA_036394655.1 Burkholderiales bacterium | reverse complement strand
TCCTTCGTCATGCAGGGCCTCGGCAGCGGGCCGATCGTGCTCGCCGGCAGCGCCGCTCTGAAACAGAAATACTTGGCCCCGGCCGCCGCGGGAGAAAAAATTGCGGCCTTCGCGCTCTCCGAGCCGGATGCCGGCTCCGACGTGCAGGCGATGACGACGCGCGCGCGACGCCAGGGCGACTCCTGGGTGCTCGACGGTACCAAGACCTGGATCTCGAACGGCGGTATCGCCGACTTCTACGTGACGTTCGCGAAGGCGGATGAGGGTATCAGCGCGTTCGTCGTCGACGCCAAGGAAGTGGACGCCAGCGAGCGTATCGAGATCGTGGCGCCGCATCCCATGGCCACTCTCAAGCTGAAAGCCGCAAAGGCCGAGCTGCTGGGCGAGGCGGGCGGCGGCTTCAAGCTCGCGATGCGCAATCTCGATATCTTTCGCACCACCGTCGCGGCGGCCGCAATCGGCTTCGCGCGCCGCGCGCTCGACGAAGCGATCGGTCGCGCACGCGAGCGCAAGATGTTCAACCAGGTGCTCGCCGATTTCCAGCTGACGCAGGCCAAGCTCGCCGACATGGCGACCGCGATCGACGCCGGCGCGCTGCTCGCCTACCGCGCGGCGTGGGCCCGGGACGTGAAGAAGCAGCGCGTCACCCGCGAAGCGGCGATGGCCAAGATGTTCGCCACCGAAGCGGCGCAAAGCGTGATCGACGATGCGGTGCAGATCTGCGGCGGGCTGGGCGTGATGCGCGGCCATCCGGTGGAGAAGCTGTACCGGGAGGTGCGTGCGCTGCGCATTTACGAAGGGGCTACCGAAGTGCAGAAATTGATCATCGCCAAGGATTTGCTGAAGAAATGAGCTACACCGCACATGTCGACACGTTTGCGCGCGACAACCTGCCGCCGCGCAATCTGTGTCCGGAGTTCCTGTTCGAGCTGCCGGAGCTGAAGTACCCCGCGCGAATGAACTGCGCCACCGAGCTGCTCGACAAGCCAGTCACGCGCGGCCACGGCCATCGCGTCGCGCTGCGCTCGCCGGATGGCGAATGCACCTACACGCAGCTCTTCACGCAGGCGAACCGCCTCGCCAACGTGCTGGTGCGCGAGATGGGCCTGAAGCCCGGCAACCGCGTGCTGCTGCGCGGGCCGAACAACCCGATGATGGCCGCCGCCTGGTTCGCGGTGATGAAGGCCGGCGGCGTGTGCGTCGCGACAATGCCGCTGCTCCGCGCGAAGGAGCTCACCGACATCATCACCAAGGCCGAGATCACGCACGCGATGTGCGACAAGCGCCTGCAGGAGGACCTGGATCTCGCGCTGCCCAACTGCCCGACGCTCACCAGCGTCAAGTACTGGTACGACGAGGCGCCCGACTCGCTCGACACGCTCTCGCTGCGCCAGCCGCTCACGTTCGGCAACGTGCCGACCGCGGCGGACGATGTCGCGCTGATCGCCTTCACCTCTGGCACGACCGGCAAGCCGAAGGGCACGATGCATTTCCACCGCGACGTGATCGCGCAGTGCGACTGCTTCCCGCGCTCGATCATGAAGATGCACAAGGACGACATCGTCTGCGGCACCCCGCCGATCGCCTTCACTTTCGGCCTGGGCGGCATGCTGTGCTTCCCGCTGCGCTTCGGCGCCTCGACGGTGCTGATCGAGAAGTACACGCCCGAGACGCTGCTCGAGACCATCCAGCGTTTTCGCGCCAACACCTGCTTCACCACGCCGATCATGTACCGGCAGATGGCCGCTCTGGCTGGGCAGTTCGACTTGTCGGGGCTGAAAAAATGCATCTCGGCCGGCGAGGCGCTGCCCGATCCGACGCGCCAGGTATTCAAGGAAGCCACCGGCATCGAGATCATCGACGGCATCGGCTCCACCGAGATGATGCACATCTTCATCTCGCACACGCCCGAGCGCGTGCGCCGCGGCGCCACCGGCTATGCCATCCCCGGCTA
>DASWER010000228.1:0-5347 GCA_036394655.1 Burkholderiales bacterium | reverse complement strand
ACCGAGACGATGCTCGAGGGAATTACTCCGCGAACTCCTGCTGTCCCCTGATGTGCGCGGCGCGCTGCTTGATCGCGCCGTAGCCTTCGCGGGCGCGCTCCCTGGCGTTCGCTTGCAGGCTGCGCCAGCCGCCGGCGCGGCGGACAGCCCATAGCAGGAATCCGGTGATGCCCAGGCCAACGACGATCGCGGCCACGGTTCCGGGATATTCCTGGGCGGTGTTGTAAGCGCTTCTCACGCCTTTCACCGCTCTCTTGCGCGCCACTTTGTAGGTGTCAGCCGCCTGGTCCGCCAAGTCGTTGAATCGCTCTCTCATGGGCATTCCTCCTTTGAGGGTATGCCCTTGAGAGGAGCAATCGACGTGCCGCGCTACTCGCCTTGCCCTTCGGTTTTCCTCGCGAACAGCGCCGGGACCGGTCGATTACGGCGCGGCTCGGCTTGCGGCCGCGGCGCGGGCTTCTCGCCTTCCTCCTGCATGCGCTTGCGGGCTTCTTCGACCTGGGCCTGATACTCGGCGTTGATCGGTGCGGCGGGCACATTGTTGCGGCGCTGGAATCCCTGGCCGCGGTGCCGATCGCGCTCCGGCTGCTGGCGCGAGGCGTTGCGCTCCTGCCAGGGTTTCGGACCGCCCGGCGCCTGTGGCTGGCCCGGGCGTTGTTGCTGGCCATTGCCGGGACGTGACGGGCGCGAGTGACGCTGCTGCCCGCGCTCGCCGCGCGGCTGCTGCGGGCGCTGCCCGCGTGGCTGGTGACGTTCCCCGCGTTGCTGCTGCTGACGCGGCTCCGGCGGCCTCGACGAGGCGCTGCCGGGCTGGAAGCCTTCGATCACCCGGCTCTCGACCTTGCGGTTGATGAGCTTCTCGATCGCGGCCATCAGCGGGCGGTCTTCGTGGCTGACCAGTGAGACGGCTTCGCCTTCGACGCCGGCGCGGCCGGTGCGGCCGATGCGGTGCACATAGTCCTCGGCGACGTGCGGCATGTCGTAGTTGACGACGTGCGGCAGCGCCTCGATGTCGAGGCCGCGCGCCGCGATGTCGGTCGCGACCAGCACGCGGACTTTGCCTTCCTTGAACTCGGCTAGAGCGCGCTCGCGCGCGTTCTGGCTCTTGTTGCCGTGGATCGCATCGGCCTGCACGCCTTCGCGCGAGAGCTGCTGCGCCAGGCGGTTGGCGCCGTGCTTGGTCTTGCAGAACACCAGCACCTGCTTCCAGTCGTTGGTCTTGACCAGATGGGCGAGCAGCTCGCGCTTGCGCGTGGCGTCGACCGGGTGCTGGACCTGCCCGACGAGCTCGGCCGGCGTGTTGCGCCGCGCCACCTCGACGGTGATCGGGTCCTTCATGAACGAGCCCGCGAGCTTGCGGATCTCATCCGGGAAAGTGGCGGAGAAGAGCAGGTTCTGCCGCTTGGCCGGCAGCAGCGCCAGGATCTTGCGGATGTCGTGGATGAAGCCCATGTCGAGCATGCGATCGGCTTCATCGAGCACCAGGATCTCGACCTGGCGCAGATCGACCGTCTTCTGCTGCACGTGATCGAGCAGGCGGCCGGGCGTGGCGACCAGGATGTCGATGCCACGGCGCAGCGCATCGATCTGCGGGTTGATGTTGACGCCGCCGTAGACGGTGATGGATTTCAGCGCGATGTACTTGCCGTAGGTGCGCACGCTGTCTTCGACCTGCGCGCACAGCTCGCGCGTCGGCGTGATGACCAGCGCGCGAATCGGATGGCGCGCCGGCGAATGGCTCGCATTGGCCTTCTCGGACAGGATCTGGAGCAGGGGCAGCGTGAAGCCGGCGGTCTTGCCGGTGCCGGTTTGCGCCGCGCCGAGCAGATCTTTTCCAGCGAGGACTACGGGGATGGCTTGCGCCTGGATCGGGGTGGGCGTGGTGTAGCCCGCTTCCGCGACAGCGCGGAGCAGCTCGGCCTTGAGGCCGAGTGAATCAAACGACGTGCTAATTGGAATTTCTCCTGCACTCGGCCTGGGAAGGCGGGAGCCTTCGACCGGTTCAGGCAGATGCGTATTGAGCTTGTTATTGAACGGTTCAGGATGAACCGCTTAAACGGACTGAGACGCTAACCGGAAGTACGCGTAACAGAAGCTTGGAAAGGGATTATACAGCAGATACCGGTCCTTCGGGCGCAGTCCCTGGAATGGTCCTCTTAGCCGCTGACGCGACGAAACGTGGCGAGCTCGTTCACGACCAGCGCGGCGAGGATGATCGCGCCGCCGATGAGCGTGGAGCGCGCCGGGATTTCGCCCGCCCCGAGCCAGGCCCACAGCGGTCCGAGCACCACCTCGAGCAGGCCGATCAGCGCGATCTCGGGGGCGAGAAGCACTCGGCTTGCGAGCACCATCAGCATGCACGGCAATGCGAGCTGAAAGATGCCGAGGAAGGCGAGCAGCGCGATGTCCTTCGGCGTCGCCTGGAGCGGCAGCGCAAACGGCAGGGCGACAAGGCAGGAGATGGCGCCGCCGAGCATCACCGCCGGCCGCAGATCGAGCTCGGCCGACGCCGCGCGCAGCGTGACGACGTTGATCGCGCCGGCGATCGGGATCGAGAGTGCGATCAGCATCCCCGACAGGTCGCGCGCGGTGTGCGCACTGAAATCCGCGGCGAACATCCAGGCGATGCCCACTGTCGCAGCGCCGGCCGCGATCCAGGTGCCCATGGGCACCGGATCCTTGAGGAAGGCGCGGGCAAGGAGCGTGGTTACAAACGGGCTGATGCTCATCACGACCAGCGTGTTGGCGGTGCTGGTGAAGCTGAGCGCGATCATGAAGGCGGTGAACATCACGCCCCACAGGAATCCGGAGACCAGGCCCGGCCGCCCCATCTTGAGTGGGCTGCGGCGCAAGACGATGAGGGCGAGGGCGACGAAGATGAAAGCGAACAGGCTGCGCCAGAACACCAGCTCGAAGGGCGTCGCGCGCTCGACATGGCGCGTCACGACGCCCGCGGTGCTCCAGAGCACCGGCGCCAGCACCATGAGGCACAGCCCGCCTGCCCGGGTCACATTCCCTTGAACAGGTGGGCGTAGCTGCGGCTGACCTCGAGCTTCTCCGGCCGGCCCTTGATGCTCACCAGCTGGCGGCCGCGCTCGTCGCGGCTGACGCCGGCGATGGCGCGCGTGTTGATCAGCGTCGAGCGGTGGATCTGCCAGAACTGCGCCGGATCGAGCTCGGCCATCAGCTCCTTGATCGGCTTCCTGATCAGCGCCTCCTGCTGCGCGGTCTGCACGCGCGTGTATTTCTCGTCGGAGACGAAGAACAGCACCTCGTCGATCGGGATCATCTGGATCTGGCTGCCGACCGTGGCCTGGATCCATTTGAGGCGCGAGGGTGGCTCGAGCTTCTCCGCGAGGCGCGCCAGCGCCTCCTGCAACGCATCCGGGGAGGGGGCCGGCGCGGCCAGCCGCGTTTGCAGGCGCTCGACCGTCACCATCAGGCGCTCGCGCTCGGCGGGCTTGAGCACGTAGTCGATCACGCCCTGCTGGAAGGCGTCGATCGCGTACTGGTCGTAGGCGGTGACGAACACGATCTGCGGGACGCGGCCCTCGAGGGCCGCGATCTCTCTCGCCGCCTCGATGCCGGTCTTTGCCGGCATGCGGATGTCGAGGAACACCACCTCGGGTCGATGCTCCTCGACCAGCGCGACGGCTTCCGCGCCGTTTTTCGCTTCGGCCACGATCTCGAGCTCCGGCCAGAGCTCGCCAAGGCGCGCGCGCAACTGCTCGCGCATCAACCGCTCGTCGTCGGCGATTACCGCACGGGTCATGTCGCCTTGTAGGGTACGACGATGGTCACGCGCGTGCCACTGGGCGTGTGCTCCGCAATCTTCAGCTCCGCCGCGTCGCCGTAGATCAGCTTCAGGCGCTCGCGGATGTTGTTGAGCCCGGTGCCGGTCCCGGCCGTCGGTGCGCGCGCGAAGCCGACACCGGTATCGGCGACGGTGACGGCGAGCTTGCCGTGCACTACCTCCGCGCTCACGGTGAGCGAGCCGCCTTCGGCCTTCGGCTCCAGGCCGTGCTTGATGGCGTTCTCGACCAGCGATTGCAGCATCATCGGCGGGAAATCTGCCGAGCGCAGGCCCTCGGGGACGTGGATTTCGGCGTGCAGGCATTCCTCCATGCGCACCTGCAGGATGTCGAGGTAGGGACGCACGACCTCGAGCTCGCGCCCGAGATTGGTGGTCTTCTCGCGCATCGCCGGCATCGAGGCACGCAAGAGCGCGATCAGGCTCTTCTGCATCTTGCTGGCGCGCGGCGGGTCGGTCTCGATGAGATGGTCGATGCTGGCGAGCGTATTGAAGAGAAAATGCGGCTCGACCTGCGCTTGCATGGCGGCCATCTTCGCTTCCACCACTTGCCGCTTGAGGCTTTCCGCATCGGCGACCTCCTGCGCCTCGGCGGCCTTGGCCTCAGCCTTCACCCGGCCGGCATAGGCGATCTTGAGCGCCGCCGACACGATGATGAAGAGGAACGCGAGGTTGGGCAGGAACTCCCCGAGCGTGATCGAGCGCACGCGGCGCCCCTTGATACCGCCACCGAGCTCGCTGTTGATCTCGTCCTCGATCTCTCTCGCGATCTCGTCGGTGACCGATTCCGACTCCTGCGCTGGTGCCTGCGATTGCGGCGAGTCCTTGGGTGCCGCTGCCGGATCGCGCTTGCGCCTGATCTGCACGCCCTTCCCATCGACCGTGATATCGACGTCACCGGAGCCGGAACGCTGTTGCGGCTGGAGGCGTACCTTGACGGGATGCTCGCCGATGGCCCAGTTGAACGGCGGTATGTGGCTCAGGATCGCCGCGATGATGAGAAGCAGGATCGACAGGACGACGAAGCGCTTCCAGGTGATCGAAACCAGCCACACGGAATAGCGCTGGTACACCGACGCCACGCCCGCGCCGAGCTCTTTAGCGGTGCTCTTCAGCGTCATGCACGCGTTTGCCGACGATCACGATCCGCTCGACGGCCGAGGCGACCGGCACAGCCTGCTCGGCGGCGGGACGCTGCATCGCGTAGACCGCGGTGATGGCGCCGGCGGCCAGGACAAGGATCAGAACCAGGTATTTCGCGCTCATTGGGGTTCTCCCAGGTATCAATGAGCGCGACTGTAGAGAGGTGAAAGGCATGCCGCGAGCGGCTTGCGACGGGCCGCAGCCCGGCGGTATGGACTGCAGTTTCGGGCGACGAGCCGCGGGGCATCAACCGCGGCGCGCGAGGAATTCGGCGAGCGCCTTGCAGGTGTGGCCGCGCCCCGAGCGCGCTTTCTCCGGCGGGCCCTGGAACACGATGCGGCCGCCGCCGTCGCCGCCTTCGGGGCCGAGGTCGATGATCCAGTCGGCTTCGGC
>DASWER010000227.1:0-5875 GCA_036394655.1 Burkholderiales bacterium | reverse complement strand
GCACGTAGACGCCGGCAACGGCCGAGGAGAGCACCAGGCGAGCGGCGAAGCCTTCGGCCTGCGCGGCGCGCGAGCGCCTGATCGATGCGCGCACGCGCCAGGCGGATGTTCGCGCTGCCGGCGAGCGCCTCTTCGACCAGCGTATCGAGCTGCGCATCGCCGAAGCGCTTCCACCAGTCGAGCTCCGGCCATGTTGCCGATACCGGTGTATCCGCGAGCGACGCCTCGGCTTTGAGCTCGGCCGGCTCACGCACCTCGCTCCTGGGCTCGATGCCCTTGAAGCTGGCGCAACCCGCCATGAGAGCGACAACGGCGAGCGTGGCGAGCCTCATTCGGCCGCGAGCTCCGCCGCGTTGTCGAGCATGCGCTTGAGCAACCGCTCGAGCAGGCGCGCTTCAGCGCGCGAGAAGCCGCGCAGCATGCGGTTCAGCACGTTGACCTGCACCTGGGTGACCTCGGCGCGCGTCGCCTTGCCGCGCGCGGTGACCTCCAGCCGCGCGCTGCGCCGGTCTTCGCCGCCGCGCACCCGGCGCACCAGCGCCATCTTTTCCAGCTTGTCGATGAGGCGCGTCATCGCACCGGGGTCGTGCGACAGGTGCTTGCAGATCTCGGCCGCGGTGCCGGCGCCGTCGTCGGCGAGCACCACGATCACCAGCGCCTGCGCCGCGTTCAGGCCGAGCGGCGCGAGCTCGCGCCCGAACTCCTCGATCAGCGCCTTGCGCGTCAGCGCCACCAGCGCGCCGACCGCCTCGCGGCTGCGAAACGAGGCAGCGGCGTAAATCGGCGCGGCGCGCGATTTATTTGCCTCGGCAACCATTGTCCGGGCAAATATAACCGCCGCCGTAGGACCCGGCAACCGCCCTAGGATCGACCGCCGATCAGGCTGCTGAGCGCATCGAGCGCCTCCGCCTCGTCGGGGCCGCTGGCCTCGATCCATATCGTGCTGCCGACGCTCGCGGCGAGCAGCATGACGGCGAGCACGTTCCGCGCGTTCGCCTTGCGCCCGTTGAAAGCGAGTGAAACGCTGCACGTGAATCTCGAAGCGAGGTGGACGATTTGCGCGGAGAGCCGCGCATGGATACCGAGGTTACTGGCGACGTTGACCTGGCGCATTTGCATGGACTGATGGTGGGACGCGCCGGCGTGCGCGGTTACAGCTGAAATACTGGCAACCGCGTCAGGCGCCGATGGCCTGGATCACCTCGACGAAGTCGCGGCTGCGCGTCACCTTGTTGCCCCACGCGCGGTCGAACTCCGCCACCAGGCGCTTCAGCGCATCGCAACCCTGGATGGCCTGCGCGCGTGCCAGGTCGTCGAATTCGTAAAAGGCGTGGTGCACCGACGCGTCCAGCGCGCTCCAGCCGCGCCACGCGCGCCGCGCCTTGAATCCCTCGAGCGCATCGGGCAGGTGCTCGTCCTGGTACCAGCGGTCGAAGTCGTTCTTTACGGTCGGATCGATCACCTGGGCACGCACCATGAAATATGCGGTCATTTGCGCCGTCCTTTCAGTTTTCCGTGAACGCTTGATTGAAAGCGACATGGCTTAAGACTACGATCGTACGCATCACAGCCTCTGGGAGGAGGAGATGATTCGAGTCGCCGCGCTGGTCCTGCTCGCTGCAGGATCGTTCCCAGCAGCCGCCCAGCATCCCGGGCCGGCCCTCAATTCGCAGCAGCTCGAAGGCCTGAGGCACTTCAACCAGGCTTGCCGTGTGTGCCACACCAAGCCGCAGATGACCAGCCCGCAGTACGCGCCGGTGCTCAACGGCGCGTCGCTCGGCGGCAACGAAGGCGCGATGCGCGCATTCATCGCCAACGGCACCGAGCGCATGCCGGGCTTCCGCTACCACTTCAAGCCTGCCGAGATCGACGCCATCGTTTCGTACCTCAAATCGGTCCCGCCCCGAGTCGATTAGCCGAAGGAGAACGCCGTGAAAACCATTTTCTTCCTCATCGCAGTCCTCATCGCCGTGCCGGCGTTTGCGGCCGATGCGATTCTCAGCGGGACGGTGACCGCCGCCGCCGGACAGAAGATGGGCGGCGTCACCGTTTCGGCAAAGGCCGACGGCGCCACCATCAAGACCAGCGTGTACACCGACAAGGCGGGCAACTACTACTTCAGCCCGATGCCCGCGGGCAAATACCGCGTGTGGGTGCAGGCGGTGGGCTTCGAGACCGCCAAGGCAGAGGTCGACCTCGCGGCGAACCGCAAGCACGACGTAAGGCTTGCAACGCTCAAGGATCCCGAGCTGGTGTTCCGGCAACTGCCCGGCTACCTCGCGCTCGCCGCGCTGCCGGAGGAAACCGACCACGACAAGCTGATGAAGCAGCTGCTGCGCAACAACTGCACCGCCTGCCATACGGCGAGCTACCCGCTGCAGTTCCGCTTCGACACCGTGGGCTGGAACGCGGTGATCGAGCTGATGAAGAACGCCAATGTCTACGGCAGCTTCGTCGGCAAGGAGCGCGGCGTATCCGACATCCTGCAGCACCACCAGAAGGAGCTCTCGGCGTGGCTCGCAAGCGCGCGCGGCCCGGGCAAGAGCACGATGAAGGTGAAGACCGAGCCGCGTCCCTCGGGCGAGGCGGCGCGCGTGGAAGTGCGCGAGTACGACATGCCGCTCGACACCGACGCCGGCCTGCCGAGCTACTTCGTGCAGAACGACGGCACCGACTGGATGCTAGCCACGCCCTCCGTGATGATCCCGGGCTGGGGCGTGCACGACGCATGGCTCGACGGCGACGGCAACGTCTGGTTCACCTGCAACATCCCCAACCGCCAGACATCGCTCGGCAAGGTCAACAGCAAGACTGGCGAGGTGAAGCTCTTCAACATCCCGGCGAAGAGTGGCCTCGCCTCGCAGAGCCACGGCATGACGCGCACGCCGGACGGCATCCTCTGGTTCAACGTCAACCCCGGCAAGGGGGGCCTCGGCCGCCTGGATCCGAAGACCGAGAAGATCGACGTCTTCATCCCGCCCGAGGGCATGTCCGGCACCGGCGGGGCGACCACCGTCGACTATGACGGCAAGGGCAAGATCTGGGTGTCCGCGCCCGACGGCGTGCTGCGCTTCGATCCGCAGAGCTCGACCTGGACCGATTACAAGACGCAGACCTACAAGACGCCGGGCGGCACCGGCATCACTTACGGCGCCGCGGGCGACCGCAACGGCAACGGCTACTGGGCGGTGATGATCCACGACATCATCGGCGTGGCCGACGGCACGACCGGAAAGGCATCCGAGATCAAGCTCGCGCCGGTCAAGGCCACCTGGGATCGCCTGAGCGCCGAGCAGAAGGCGTTCTATCAGAAGTTCGTGCAGCCGGACTTCAACAACCCGCCGCCTTACGCCCAGGGCCCGCGCCGCATGGGCACCGACAAGAATGCGGATGTGCTGTGGGTCGGCAACTCTTGGGGCTCCAGCCTCGCGCGCATCAACACCGTTACGCGCGAGACCACCTACGTGCCGCTGCCGAACGGCATGCAGCCCTACCACGTGCATGTCGACAGCGAGCATCGCGCCTGGACCAACCTGTGGGGCGCCGACCGCGTGATGCGCTACGACCCGGCGAAAGCGCAATGGACCGCGTTCGACCTGCCGACACGCGGCTCGGAGCCGCGCTACATCTCGGTACACGAGACGGCCGGGCAGCCCATGCAGGTCGTGCTGCCGTACTTCCGCGCGCGCAAGATTGCCGTCATGACGCTGCGCGGCGAAGGCGACCTGAAAACGCTCGCCTCGCAGGCGCAATAGCTTTTAAGTGAGATCAAGCGTGAGGTTCGTAATCGTTGCCGAGCGGGGATCCAGCGCAAGCTTGAAGCCCAGCTTCTGAGCGAGCGCCAGCATGCCGTTGTTCACTGTCAAGGTGGTGCCGGACATCCGCCGCACACCACGGCTCTTCGCTGCGGCCAGCAGGCTTGCGAGAAGCTTGGTGCCCAGCCCGCGTCCCTGCCAGTCGTCGCTCAGTACGATCGCGAATTCGGCATCGCCGGATACCGAGGAGTCCTTGACATAGCGGGCTACGCCGATCTGACGCTCCGTGCCGCGCACCGAGGTGACGGCGATCAGGGCCAGTTCACGCTCGTAATCGATATCGGTGAAACGCTTGAGCTCGTCAAGCGACGGACGCCTCGCCGACATCAATCGCTGGTATCCGGTCGCCGCCGAAAGAGCGTTCACGAACGCTTCCTCGAGGGCGAGGTCCGTCGCGCCAATCGGCCGGATGGCGATCGCGGTGCCGTCGGCGGCAGTCCAGGTTTCACGCATTTACCGTGAGCGCCGGCGGCGCGGCGGCGGCGCCGCGCTCGACCGGAGACGATCGATCAGCCAGCGCCCCGCGGGGCCGGGCGGCTTGTCGGTGCGGAACACTGCGGACATCTGCATGATGTGCCGCTCCTCGGGTATGTCCTGGAGCCGGATTTTCACCAGCGATCGATCCGCCAGATCGTCCTCGATGGCGTCTTGCGGCATCCCGCCCCAGCCCAGGCCCGCGCGCAGGAAGGCGTGCTTGGCGCCAAGATCGGCGAGCCGCCAGGTGCTCGTGGAAAGAACTGCGAAGTCTTTTCCTTGCGACAGCTCAGAGCGGTCCGTCAGCACCAGCTGCCGGTGTTTCGCCAGCACACGCGTCGGAATCGGGCCCTTGAATGAGGCCAGCGGATGCTCCGGCGACGCGACGAAAGCCCATCGCAGGTTCAACAGGTGCTCGCGCGTCAGCTCCTCCGGGGAGATCGGCAGAGAGCCCATCACGCCGAACGCGCAACGCCCGTCGATCACCGGCTGCAAAACCGCACCCAATGCTTCGACATACAGCCTGAGCGGCACGGCGGGAAACGCCGCTTGAAACGCAACCACGGCGCTGGTGAGCCGTTCGATCGGGAACACCACGTCGACCACGATGCTCAGCTCGGGCTCGAGACCGTCCGACAGGCCCTTCGCGCGAGCCTTGAAGACATCCATGCCGCTGACCACGGCGCGCGCTTCGGCGAGCAGCGCCACGCCCTGCTTGGTCAACACCGGTGAGCGGCTGGAGCGATCGAACAATTTCACGCCGAGCTGGGCCTCGAGATTCGCCAGCGTTTGACTGACGACCGATTGCGCCCGGCGCAGCCGGCGTCCGCCCGCCGAGAAGCTGCCTGCATCGGCCGCCGCGATGAAAGTGCGCAGTTGATCGAGGGAGACGCCGTCGAGCATCTATCGTCCGCAGCGATGGTTTGGATCGAAAAATATAGGCTACCGCGATGGGCGGCGCATCGCTAGCTTAGCGTCATGGAAGCCGTCTCACGCCGCAGAGTCGTCGGCGCCCTGATCCTGCAGGGACTGCTCGCCGCGGCATTTCTTGCCGCCGGCGGCGCGAAGCTCCTCGGCGTGCCGACGCTGGTGCAACTCTTCGACCAGATCGGCGCCGGGCAATGGTTCCGCATCGTCACCGGGCTGGTCGAAGTTGCCGGCGCCGTGGCCTTGCTGGTTCCGGGCTTCGCCGCGCTCGGCGCGGCGTGGCTCGGCGCGACGATGTTCTTTGCGGTGTTGACGCACTTCTTCATCCTGCACACGAGCGCGCTGCCGGCGCTCGTCCTGCTCGCCCTGAATGTTGCCGTGGTGTGGCTGCGGCGCGACCAACTGGCGGCACTCGTCTTGAGTCGGCTGCCTAACGGAGCATCCTGATCATGAAACAGCAAAACGAACTAACGATTGAGAACGAAGCACTCGCCCGGCGCATTTCCTACCGCACGCGTGGCCACTCGCAGGGGCCGATCACGCGGCTCGTCAGCCCTTCCGACGTCGGCCAGCTGATCAAGCCTTTCGTCTTCCTGGATTACTTCGACATCGAGCCGAAGCGCATGCCCGCGCTCGGCTTCCATCCGCATTCCGGCATC
>DASWER010000226.1:0-3381 GCA_036394655.1 Burkholderiales bacterium | reverse complement strand
CGGCGTGGTGGCGATCAACGCCGTGCTCGCGGCCAAGGACGATCACGTCCTGCTCTGGGGACCGACCTCGAACTTCGTCGGCCACCCGTACACGCTGGACAAGCTGCCCTACGACAAAAACGACATGCTGCCCGTCGCGCGGGTGACGAACACCGTGGTGACGCTCGCCGTGCCGGCGTCGCTCGGCGTCAATTCGCTGAAGGAATTCATGGCGCTCGCGCGGGCGCAGTCGGGCAAGTTCAACTTTGCCAGCGTCACCACGGTGACCGATCTGGTCATCGCCGGCTACTTCAAGAGCGCCGGCATCGACGTGCAGAAGGTTTCGTACAAAGACACCGTCACGGCGCTGAACGATCTCATGGAGGGGCGCATCCAGCTGTACGGCGCCGCCTATGCGATCGTGCGCTCGCAGGCTCAGTCGGGCCGCGTGAAGGTTCTCGCGATCACCAACCGCTCGCGTGTGCCCGGCCTGGACGTGCCGACGGTCGCGGAGCTCGGCTACCCGCAGCTCAACTTCGATGGCCTGGTCGGCCTGATCGCGTCGCGTTCGAGCGGCATCAGCGACGCGGCGCGTCAGCGCATCGCCGCCGATATCAAGGCGGTCGCCGCCGATCCGGTGATCGCGGATCGCTTGGCGGCCACCGCGCAGGTCAATGCCCCCGGCACCGGCGCCGAGCTCGCCGCGTCGACCGAGGAGCAGACGGCGCAGCTCGCCGCCTCGGCGAAGCTCCTCGGCCTGAAGCCGAACTTCTAGAGTTTCTTCAGGCGGTAGAGCAGCTCGAGCGCCTCACGCGGCGAGAGCTCGTCCGGATTCACGTTCTGCAGCTCATCGCGCAGGGGATCGACCGCGGGCTCCGGTTCCGGGGTCTTGGTAGCGGCGAACAAATCCGCCTGGTTGCCGCGCGTGATCGCGGATTCCTCGAGCAGCTCGAGATATTTGCGTGCCTGGCGGATCACGCCCTTCGGCACGCCGGCGAGCGCCGCGACCTGCAGGCCGTAGCTCTGGCTCGCCGGGCCTTCTTCCACCGCGTGCAGGAACACCACCGTGTCCTTGTGCTCCACCGCGTCGAGGTGCACGTTCTTCACTTCCTTGTAGTCGAGCGCGAGGCGCGTCATCTCGAAGTAGTGCGTGGCGAACAGGCTGAGCGCCTTGTTCCTTTCCACCAGATGCCTGGCGATGGCCCACGCCAGTGCCAGGCCATCGAAGGTCGAGGTGCCGCGGCCGACTTCGTCCATCAGCACCAGGCTGTGCGGCGTCGCGTTGTGCAGGATCGAAGCGCTCTCGGTCATCTCGACCATGAAGGTCGAGCGCCCGCCGGCAAGGTCGTCGGCCGCGCCGATGCGCGTGAAGATCTGGTCGATCGGCCCGAGGCTTGCGGCGCGCGCGGGCACGAACGAGCCGATGTGCGCCATCAGCACGATCAGCGCGACCTGACGCATGTAGGTCGACTTGCCGCCCATGTTCGGGCCGGTGATGAGGAGCAGGGCGCGCGTGGCCGAGAGACGGCAGTCGTTGGCGATGAAATTCTCGATCTCGCCTTCGACCACCGGATGGCGGCCGGCGTCGATCTCGATCAGGCGCTCATCGACGAACTGCGGGCGCACGTAGTTGCGCCTGGCGCCGATGGCGGCGAAGCCGGCGAGCACATCGAGCTGCGCGAGGGCGCGGGCGATCTGCTGCAAGCGCGGCACGTGGGCGTTCAACTGCTCCAGCAATTCGTCGTAGAGCGACTTCTCCAGCGCGAGCGCACGGTCACGGGCGGAAAGCGCCTTGTCCTCAAAGGTTTTTAACTCCGGGGTGATATAGCGCTCGGCATTCTTCAGCGTCTGGCGGCGCCGATAGTCCAGCGGCACTTTCGTCGACTGGGCGTTGCTCACTTCGATGTAGTAGCCGTGCACCGAGTTGTACGCCACGCGCAAATTGGGAATCCCGGTGCGCGCGCGCTCGCGCGCTTCGAGCTCGGCGAGGAACGTGCCGCCATGGGTCTGCAGCGCGCGCAGCTCGTCGAGCTCGGCGCTGTAGCCATCGGCGATCACGCCGCCGTCGATGATGCGCGCTGCGGGCTCATCCTTCAGCGCCTTGCGGAGTAGGGCGATGCATTCGTGGGGCGTGGCGAGGTCGGCAGTGAGCTGCTGGAGCAGGGCAGGCGTCTGGTTCACCGCCGAGCGCACGTCGGCGAGCAGCCCGAGGCTCTCGCGCAAGCCCGTCAGTTCGCGCGGCCGCGCGCTTTTCAGCGCGACGCGCGCGGTGATGCGCTCGACGTCCGAGAAGCCGCGCAGCACCTTGTGGATCTCCGCGGCCGGATCGAGCAGGCAGGCGACCGCTTCGTGGCGGCGCTTGAGCAGCTCGCGGTCGCGCAGCGGATGGTGCAGCCAGTGGCGCAGCAGCCGGCTGCCCATGCCGGTAGCGCACTCATCGAGCAGCGAGAACAGCGTCGGCGCCGGCTCGCCGCGCAGGGTTTCCGTCAGTTCCAAATTTCGGCGCGTGGCTGCGTCCAGGCGGACGTACTCACCTGCGCGCTCCGCCGTGACCGCGGTGACATGGGCGAGCGCCTGGCCCTGCGTCTTGCCGGCGTATTCGAGCAGCGCGCCGCACGCGCCGATGGCGAGCGTCAGGTCTTCGCAGCCGTAGCCGGCGAGACTCGCGCTGCCCAGTTGTTTCAGCAGGCGGCGCTTGCCGCTCTCGATGTCGAAGTGCCACGCCGCCAGCCGGGTGGTGAAGTAGCCCTCCAGGTGCACGCCGTCGGCCACCAGGACCTCGGCCGGCGCGATGCGGCGCAACTCGTTTTCCAGGTTCTGCGGAGCAATCTCCGCGACGCGCAGCGTGCCGCCCGCGAGAGACAGCCAGGCGAGACCCACCGTGCTTTTATCCCGGGTGAGGGAAAGCAGGATGTTGTCGGCCTTGTCTTCGAGCAGCGACGAGTCGGTGAGCGTTCCCGGCGTGACGATGCGCGTGACCTGCCGCTCGACCGGGCCCTTGGCGAGCGCCGGGTCGCCGATCTGCTCGGCGATGGCGACCGACTCGCCCAGGCGCACGAGCTTTGCGAGGTACTGTTCGACCGAATGCACCGGCACGCCAGCCATCTTCACAGGCGCGCCGGCTGAAACCCCACGCGACGTCAGCGTGATGTCGAGCAGGCGCGCGCCCTTCTCGGCGTCGTCGTAGAACAGCTCGTAGAAATCGCCCATGCGATAGAACAGCAGCTTGTCGGCATGCTGCGCCTTGATGCGCAGGTACTGCTGCATCATCGGCGTATGTTTATCCTGAGGCTGCATCGCGGGCAGGGAATACAATGATGGAATGTGGCGCCTTATTTTGACACGTTTGCCGCGGCTGGCGACGCGCCGGCTCGGCGGCGCGGTGTTCGGGCTGGTGCTGCT
>DASWER010000225.1:0-1829 GCA_036394655.1 Burkholderiales bacterium | reverse complement strand
AGCAGGGCGTGGAGGCCTGGCGCGAATTCGATCTGGCGCGCATCGCCGCCGACATCGATGCGGGTCGCGTGTATATCGCTCACGGCACAGCGGGCGTCTGCGGCACCGTGACGCTGATGGAGAGCGACGTTGGGGTATGGGCCGAAGAGCAGGGCGACGCGATCTATGTGCACAAGCTCGCGGTCAGTCGCAGCCTCGCTGGCCGCGGAATAGGCACCGAGGTGCTGCGTTGGGCGCGCGACGCTGCGCGCCAGAAGGGCAGGCGCTGGCTGCGGCTCGACACCTGGGACGGCAACCGCAAAATGCGCGACTATTACGAGCGGCAGGGTTTCCGCCACGTGCGCGACCAGTACTTCGCGCCGGACAGTCCCTTGCCCGCCGACTATCGCGGCACGCATAAGAGCCTCTATCAGCTCGAGCTGTGAAACGGAGGACCGGCAATGACGGCGCAAGAGACCAATTCTCTCCACAAGCGCATGAACCGGCTGTCGGAGATCGTCGGCACGCTGCTGGTCGACGGCTTTCACTACCTGGCGCTGTTCGCCATCGGCGCTGCCATCGTGTGGTCGGCGGTGCACGCGTTCATCGGCATGGCGGCCAAGGGGCGTGCCGGCATCGACGACATCCTGCTGCTGTTCATCTACCTCGAGCTCGGCGCGATGGTCGGCATCTACTTCAAGACCAATCACATGCCGGTGCGCTTCCTGATCTACGTGGCGATGACCGCGCTCACCCGCATGCTGATCGGCGACGTCCAGGCGCACCAGCGTCCGGATTGGGAAATCCTCACCATCTCGGGGGCCATCCTGCTGCTCGCGCTCGCCACCCTGGTGATCCGCTACGGCTCGGCGCGCTTCCCGTCCACATCGGCCTCCAGCTCGCCGTGAAGGCGCTGGGCGTGCTGCTGATCGCGTGCGCGTTCCACGCCGAGGCGCAAATGTACAAGTGCGTCGACGAGCGCGGCGCGACGCGCTACGCCGACCAGCCCGGTCCCGGCTGCAAGCCGGCGGCGATCAAGCCGAGCCCGCCGATCTCGGGCGAGATGCGCGCGCCGCGCGAGGACTTCGCCGGCCAGGAGGCCGAGCTCAGGCGCCGCCAGCTCGAGCGCGAAGCGGCGGCGGCGCAGGAACGCCAGGCGCTCGCGCAGCGCTGCGCCAAGGCGCGCGACGAATACAACACGCTCACGAGCGGCCTGCGCATCATCAAGCGCAATGAGAAGGGCGAGCGCGTGTTCGTCGACGACGCGACGCGCGACACGCGCATCGCGAAATTGCAGCAGGACATGCGCGGCTGCCCGTGACGGCGGCGCGGCGCAGCTGGCTCTTCGTGCCCGGCGCCGACGAGGCGGCGCACGCGGCCGCCGCGCGCTCGGGCGCCGACGTGATCGTGCTCGAGCTGGAAGATTTCACGCCCCCCGAGCTACGATCGCGCGCGCGGCAGCTATCTGCGAAGGCGTTTGCGCTGTGGCGCGGCCGCGGCGCCGCGGCGGCGGTCCGTATCAATCCGTTCGAGACCTGCGGCGCGGAAGATCTTGCCGGCATTGCTCGTCCCGATGTGCTGATGATGTCGAAGGTCGACTCGCCCGAGCAGGTGCGCCGCCTGGAAGCCGCGGCGCCGGTAGGCGTCGAGCTCGTGCCGAACGTTGAATCGGCTCGTGGCCTGCTCAGGATTGGCGACATCGCGGCCGCGAGTGGACGAATTAGCGCGTTGCTGGTGGCGAGCGAGGACATGGTCGCCGACCTCGGCACGCAGCGCAGCCGCAGCGGCGCCGAACTTGCCTACGTGCGCTCGCGCTTCCTCGTCGAATGCCGCGCCGCCGGCGTCGAGGC
>DASWER010000224.1:0-1869 GCA_036394655.1 Burkholderiales bacterium | reverse complement strand
TTCGCCCGCGCACAACGGCGCCAACGGATTGCCTATGCCGTCGCGGCTCGCCGATGAGCGCGAGCTGGCCGCTCTCGTCGGTGCGTTGAAAGAAGCGGGGCACGGCCTCTTCATGCTGACCAAGGGCGGCCACACCCGGATTCAATTCCTCGAGCAGCTCGCCGCGCAGTCCGGACGCCCGGTCGTGGTGGCGGCGCTGCTGCATAGCTCGACGCAGCCCGATAGCGTGTTCCAGGACCTGCGCGCGATCGCCGAAGCTAACGCGCGCGGGCACCGCCTGGTGGGCGCGGTGTCGTGCTGCCCGCTGTCGATGGACTTCACGCTGCGCTCGCCGTACACCTTCGAGGGGCTCGAGGCGTGGCAGGCGGCGCTACCGCTGCAGGGCGACGCCTATGCGCGCAAGCTCGGCGAGCGCGCGTTCCGCGATGCCGTGCGCGAGGAGATCGCGCGTCCCGAGCACTTTCGCCTGTTCAACGGCGAATGGGACAAGGTGCAGGTGGTCGAGTCGGCGCGGCCGCACGTCGAGCAGCGCTCGATCGCAGCGCTCGCCGCCGAGGCGCGCCGCGATCCGCTCGACTGCATGCTCGATCTGGCGCTCGCCGAGAACCTCGAGACCGTGTTCAGCGCGCTGCTCCTCAACTCGGACGAAGCCGCGGTCGGTCGCATGCTGCGCGATCCGCATGCGCTGGTCTCGCTCTCCGATGCCGGCGCGCATCTCACCTTCTTCAACGATTCGGGATTCGGGCTGCATCTGCTGGGCCACTGGTCGCGCGAGCTCGGCGTGCTGTCGCTGACCGAAGCCGTGCGGCGCCTCACCAGCCATCCGGCCGAGATCTACGGCATCCGCGAGCGCGGCGCGCTGAAGACCGGCAATTACGCCGACCTGCTGCTGTTCGATCCGCAGACGGTGAATCGCGGGCCGAATCGCCGCGTGTTCGATCTGCCGGCCGACCAGCCGCGGCTCACGGCGGACGCGATCGGCGTGCACGGCGTTTGGGTGAATGGTGCGCGTATTGCCGACGCCAATGGGCTGCGGAAATCGCAGCGCCTGCCCGGCCGTTTGCTGCGCGAGTTCGCCGCGTAGCGTCAGCCCGACACTGCGCCGCACAGTGTAGAGATCGAACTACGAATATTTGCGTCGCCTCCGGGCGACAGCCTAGTTTTTTCCGCTACAGCCGAAGCCTGCTCGCTCAACTACTTAGCCGCAGGTATAGCTCGTGCTTATAAGGACGCGCTGTCCTATCCACCACTACACTTGGGAGCAGAGCGTGCTACAGAAAGACGGGTTTTTCCGCAAACGCGAAGAGAAGCGCGAAGACAACCTTTTCCGTCCGAGCCAGGCAGTCAGCACTGCTCCTGTAGCGGCCGCCAACACCGACGTGGACTCCACCGTGCCATCGTCGATCGCCGTCACCAACGAGCGCAAGGAAGCCAAGCTCGTCGTCGGTCCCGACATCAAGCTGAAGGGCGTCGAGATCAGCGATTGCGACACCCTCATCGTTGAAGGCCGCGTCGAAGCGACCCTCGACTCGCGCGTACTCGAGATCACGCCGCACGGCGTGTTCCAGGGCACCATCGCGGTCGACAACGCCGAGATCCATGGCCGCTTCGAAGGCGAGCTGACGGTGCGCAAGCAACTGGTGATCTACGGCGCCGGCAAGGTGTCGGGCAAGATCCGCTACGCCAAGATCAAGGTCGAGGAAGGCGCCGAGCTGTCGGGCGAGATCTCGATGCTCGACAAGGCGTCGGCCGCAGTCCGCAAGGTCGCCTAACAAAGCAACACGCATGGAGTCGCTGGAGAGGCGCAAGACCTAGAGCGACGCTGACGGGTGGGAGCCCGTGGCAAGAAAAACAAAGCCGCGAGCCTGG
>DASWER010000223.1:0-1685 GCA_036394655.1 Burkholderiales bacterium | reverse complement strand
GCCGGGCGACATGGTGCTCGGCGAGCTGCGCGGTCCGATGCGCGAAGAAACCGAGCAGTGGCTGAACCGCATCTGCATGAGTCTCACCACGCAGCACGCGACCGCGGCCGAGGCGCACAACCGGCTGATGCTCACCAAGGCTTTCGACAAATCGGCGCGGCTCAAGCGCGCCATTCCACTACCGATCGAGTCCGAATGATCCGATTCCTGCTCATCCTCCTGCTCGCGCCAGCGTTGGCGCTTGCCCAGTACCCAACCAAGCCGGTGCGCATGATCATCCCGTTCGCCCCGGGCGGCGCTTCCGATTTCGTCGGCCGCATCATGCAGCCGAAGATGACCGAGCTCCTCGGCCAGCAGATCGTGGTGGAGAACAAGCCCGGTGCCGCGGGCAACATCGGTGCGGAAACGGCAGCCAAGTCGGCGCCCGATGGCTACACCATTTTTCTGGGCAACGTCGGCTCGGTGGCGATCAATCCCGGCGTCTATCCGAAGCTCAGCATCACGCCGACGAAGGATCTCGTCGCGGTGACGCAGGTGGTCGATGTGCCGAGCGCGCTGATCGTGCATCCGCCGCTGCCGGTGAACACGATGCGCGAGCTGGTGGATTACGCCAAGGCCAATCCCGGAAAATTGAATTACGCCTCGCCGGGCAGCGGCAGCCTCGACCGGCTCGAGATGGAGCTGCTG
Source organism: Burkholderiales bacterium (assembly GCA_036394655.1). Lineage (GTDB taxonomy): Bacteria > Pseudomonadota > Gammaproteobacteria > Burkholderiales > SG8-39 > SCGC-AG-212-J23. The sequence goes on along the minus strand of DASWER010000223.1, from coordinate 998 downwards.
CGCAAGCTCGAGAAGCTCGACATGGTGCACGTGCCTTATAAGGGCGGCGCCGGGCCGGCGACCGCGGGCCTGATGGGCGGCGAGACGCACACCATGTTCGCGACCGCGGCTTCCGCGATGCCCGGCATCAAGGCTGGGCGCCTGAAGCCGCTCGCGGTGACGAGCGGCAAGCGCATCGACCAGCTTCCGAACGTGCCGACGGTGCAGGAAGCGGGCTACCCCGATCTCGCCGCCAGCTCCTGGCAAGGCATCTTCGTCCCGGCGGGCACGCCGCGCGAGGTGGTCGATCGCCTGTTCACGGTCACGCAGCAGGTGATGAAGGACCACGATGTCATCGCGCGCCTGAAGACCGGCGGCGCCGAGGTGCTGACCAGCCCGAGCCCGGCGGCTTTCGCGAAATACGTGGGCGAGGAAACCGAGCGCTGGGCGCGCATCGCCAGGGACGCGAACGCGACGCCCGATTAGCGGGTCACGATGCAGTACCTGCCGAGCGAACTATTCGATCCCAGCACGTTGCTGGGCGCGACCGCGCTGGCGGTCGTCTTCGTCGTTGCGGCCGCCATCCTCGGCGCCTCGGTCAGCCGGATGGAAAGGCACATCGAACGGCGCCTTTCCGACGTCACGGGGCTGCGGTTTGCCAGTGCCTTCGTGCGCGTCGTGGCCTACCTCGTGGCATTCGTGCTGTATGCGCACGTCGTGCCGCAATTGCGCTCGCTCGGCACGGCGTTGCTCGCCGGCGTGAGCCTGGTGTCGATCATCATAGGCATCGCGGCGCAGAACACGCTGGGCAACGTGATCGCAGGCATCTCGCTCATCCTTTACCGGCCGCTGAGCGTCGGCGACGACGTGGAGCTCAATACGCCGAGGGGCGTGCTGGCCGCGCGCGTCGAGGACGTGTCCCTCGGCTACACCATATTGCGCGACGCCCAGGGCAATGACGTCGTCGTGCCCAACAGCGTGATGGTTTCCAACGTCGTGATTCGCCTCGCGAAGCGGAC
>DASWER010000222.1:0-37167 GCA_036394655.1 Burkholderiales bacterium | reverse complement strand
ACCAGGATGTCGATCTGGCCGACGTCGCGCTGGATCGCCGCGCACTGGCGCGAGCACGATTCGTAGTCGACGACGTCGACCGGAAAGGCGGAAAAGCTGTAGTCGCGGCTCTTCATTTCCTCGAGCCAGGACTTGTACTTGGTGTTGGACGGCGAGTACGTGACAACGACGCGATAGCCCGCATCCGCCATCTTGGTGCTGATGGTCTCGCCCAGACCACCCATGCCGCCGGTGACGACGGCAATGCGCTGCTTTGCCATGACTCCTCCTCGGGGGGAGGAAAGTCTACATCATGTGCATTCCACCATTGACGCTGATATTGGCGCCGGTGATGTAGCCCGCCTCGTCGGAGGCCAGGAAGGCCACTACCGCGGCGATTTCCTCGGGCCGCGCCAGACGCCCCATCGGGATCGAGGCGACGATCTGCTCGCGGATCTCGGCACGGATCGCCTTCACCATGTCGGTCTCGACATAGCCGGGGGAAACCGTGTTGACGGTGACGCCCTTGCGCACCACTTCCTGGGCGAGCGCCTTCGAGAAGCCCGCCATGCCGGCCTTGGCCGCCGAGTAGTTGGTCTGGCCGAACTGGCCCTTGATCGCGTTCACCGACGAGATGTTGATGATGCGGCCCCAGCCGCGCTCGACCATGCCGTCGATCACCTGGCGAGTGACGTTGAACACGCTGTTCAGGTTGGTGTTGATGACCTCCATCCAGTCCTTCTCGGTCATGCGCTTGAACACCGAGTCGCGCGTGATGCCGGCGTTGTTGACCAGCATGTCGATCGGGCCGACCACCGAGCGCACGTTGTAGAACATCTCCGAGCAGGAGTCGAAGTCGGCGACATCGCCCTCGGCGGCATGCACGCGATAACCCGCGGCGCGCATCGCCCCGATCCATTCATCCTTCTTCTCGTAGCCGGGCAGGCAACCCGCGACCACGGTGTGGCCGGTCTGGCCCAGGCGCTTGCAGATCGCGCTGCCGATGCCGCCCATGCCGCCCGAGACGAACGCGATGCGCTTGATGATCGGTTGCGCACTGTCGCGCCAGGTCTCCTGCTCGAGCAGCGGTCGATCGATGACTTCTCCTTCTTTGCCCATGGCCATTCCTTTTATGAACGCTCTACGGCGAAGGCGACACCCATGCCGCCCCCGATACACAGCGACGCCAGTCCCCGCTTGGCGTCGCGCTTCTGCATCTCGTGAAGCAGCGTGACCAGGATGCGGCAGCCCGAAGCGCCGATCGGATGGCCGAGCGCGATCGCGCCGCCGTTCACGTTCACTTTGGAGAGGTCCCAGTTCATCTGACGATTCACCGCGATCGCCTGGGCGGCGAAGGCTTCGTTGATCTCCATCAGATCGAGGTCCTTCGGCTCCCATCCGGCGCGCGCCAGCGTGCGCTTCGATGCCGGCACCGGGCCCATGCCCATGTATTTCGGATCGACGCCCGCCGAGGCGAAGGCCTTGATGCGCGCGATGGGCTTCAGCCCCAGTTCCCGTACTTTTTTGGCAGAGGCAAGGACCACCGCAGCGGCGCCATCGTTGAGCCCCGAGGCGTTGCCCGCGGTCACCGTGCCGTTCTTGTCGAACGCCGGCTTCAGGCCCTTCATCGCGTCGAGCGTCGTGCCGTGGCGCGGATATTCGTCGTCCTTGAACATCACCGGACCTTTGCGCGACGGAATTTCCACGGTGAGGATCTCGTCGGAAAACCTGCCGGCTTTCTGCGCCGCCTCGGCCTTGTTCTGGCTCGCGACGGCAAACTGGTCCTGCTCTTCGCGCGTCACGGCGTATTCCTTGGCCACGTTCTCGGCGGTGACGCCCATGTGGTACTGGTTGTAGACGTCCCACAGGCCGTCGACGATCATCGTGTCGACCAGCTTGGCGTCGCCCATGCGGAAGCCGTCGCGCGAGCCGTTGAGCACGTGCGGCGCAAGGCTCATCGACTCCTGGCCGCCCGCGACGACGATGTCGGCGTCGCCGTGCGCGATCGACTGCGCGCCGAGCATCGCCGCCTTCAGGCCGGAGCCGCACACCTTGTTGATGGTCATCGCCGGGATCATGTCCGGCAGGCCGGCCTTGATCGCGGCCTGGCGCGCGCCGTTCTGTCCGATGCCGGCGGTCAGCACCTGGCCCATGATCACTTCGGAAACCTGCTCGGGTTTGACGCCTGCGCGCTTCAGCACGTCGCGGATCACCAGCGCGCCGAGCTCGGCCGCCGGCGTCTTCGCCAGCGTGCCGCCGAATTTTCCGATCGGGGTACGCACTGCGCCGACGATATAGATCTCTTCCATATGACCTCCTAGTGAACTACGCGGTGCCGGACATAGCGGCCCGGCGCCGCTTCAATCGGTTTGTATTTCGCGTTGCCCGCGCGCGCCGGCGCCTTGCGCTTGCCGCCGCCGTGCGCCTCGAGCCACTTGGACCAGCGCGGCCACCAGCTGCCCTTATGTTCAGTCGCCTGCTCCAGCCATTGCTCAGGCTCAGCCGGGTAAGGCGAGCCCACCCAATGGCTGCGGCGATTCTTGGACGCGGGATTGACCACGCCGGCGATGTGCCCGCTCGCACCGAGCACGAACATCTTGTCGTCGCCGCCGAGCAGGTTCAGGGTGCGGTAGGCCGAGCGCCACGGCACGATGTGGTCCTCGCGCGTCGCCAGGCCGAACATCGGCAGGCGCACGCGACCCAGATCCACTGGGGCACCGCAGTTGGTCAATGCGTTCGGAACGCGCAGCTTGTTTTCGAGGTAGGTGTTGCGCAGGTAGTAGCAGTACATCGGGCCGGGCAGATTGGTGCTGTCCGAGTTCCAGTAGAGCAGGTCGAACGCGGCAGGCTGCCCGCCGAGCAGATAGTTGTTGACGACGTAAGGCCAGATGAGATCGTTCGCGCGCAGGCTGGAGAACACGAACGCGAGATCGCTGCCGGGCAGGATACCGCCGGCGCCGATCGCGGCCTCGCGCGTCGCCACCGAGGTTTCGTCGACGAACAGACCGATCTGGCCGGTGTCCGAGAAGTCGAGCATCGCGGCGAGGAAAGTCGCGCTCGCCACGCGCTCTTCTTTCTTATGAGCTTGAACCGCCAGGGCGGCGCCCAGCAGCGTGCCGCCAACGCAGAAGCCAAGAGCATTCACCTGGTCGGCTTTGGTGATTTCCTGCGCGACGCGCAGCGCGCTGAAGACGCCGAGCTCGAGGTAATCGTCCCAGCCATAGTGGCCGTGCTCGGGGCCGACATTGCGCCAGGACACCATGAACACCGTGTGGCCGCTGTCGACGGCGTAGCCGACGAAGGAGTTCTCGGGCTGCAGGTCGAGGATGTAGTACTTGTTGATGCACGGCGGGATCATCACCAGCGGTCGCTTCGCCACTTCTTCGGTGCGCGGCCGGTACTGGATCAGCTGGATCAGATCGTTCTCGTAGACCACCTCGCCCGGCGTGGTGGCGATGTTGCGGCCGAGCGCGAAGGCGCTCTCGTCGGTCTGGCTGATGCGCCCCTTGCTCGCATCGGCGAGCAGGTTCGCCATGCCGCGCGCCAGGCTCTCGCCTTTGGTGTCGAGCGCGGCGCGCAGCGCCGCCGGGTTGGTCGCGGCGAAATTCGCCGGGCACATGGCGTCGATCCATTGCCGCGCGGCGAACAGCGAGCGCTCCTTGGCCGCCGCCTCGAGCGGCGCGGCGCCGATCACCTGCTCGATGTATTTCGCGGCGAGCAGATACGACTGGCGCAGGTAATCGAAGTAAGGGTTCTCACGCCACTCGCGCGCGGCGAAGCGCCGATCGTCGTCCTCGACCAGCGACTCCTTGCGTCCCGCAAGCAGCGCGGTCCAGAGCTTCGTCTGCTGGTCGAGATAGCTCGCCTGCAGCGAGCTGTTGCGCTCGAGGTCCGGCGGCGCGGTAAACAGGCGCATCCAGCCCTGCGTCACGGCATTGCCCGACTGCGCGATCGCTGCGAGCAGCGCGTCGGGCGAGCCGGATTGCGGTGGAGGAGAAGCCTGTAGGGAAGCCAAACTAGTCGATTTTGCGACGCACAACCCCGTGCGTCAAATACCGGTTAACCCACTGATCAGTAGTTCCTTTTACTTAGTGCGCGAGCAGCAAGCGCACTGCCGCGATGCTGCCGATGCCCAGCGCGATCAAGAGCGCCTGCGAGGCGGTATCGCGCAGCTCCGGCCGGCGATGCAGGCCGGGTATCAAATCGGCCACCGCGACGTAGATCATGCTCGCGGCGACGACGCCGAGCAGCGCCGTTTCCCCTTGCTGGAAGTACTGCAACCCGTAATAGCCGCCGACACCGCCGAGCAGCGTGGCGCAGGAGGACAGGAGATTCATCGCGAGCGCCCGGGCGCGCGAATAGCCCGAATGCAGCAGGATCAGGAAATCCCCGACCTCTTGTGGAATCTCGTGGGCGATGATGGCAACGGCGGCGATGATGCCGAGCTCGGTGCTTTGCAGGAACGCGGCGGCGATCAGCACGCCGTCGACAAAGTTGTGCACGGTATCGCCCACGATGATGAGCAACCCGCTGCGGCTGTGTTCGTGCTCGTGCCGGTCGTGCACCTCGCAGTTCTCGGTATGGCAATGGCGCCAGAGCAAGAGCTTCTCCAGCACGAAGAAGGCGAAGATGCCGGCGAGGATCGAGATCGCGGCCTCGCGCGGCGGGCCTTTCTCGAACGCGTGCGGGATCACCTCGAGGAACGCCGCGCCGAGCAGCGCACCGATCGCGTACGACACCAGCATCGGTATCCAGCTCGCGCGCACGAAAAGCGCGAACGCGGCGAGCGCGCACGACAGCGTGCCGCCGGCGAAGCTCGCCACGAGGATCCAGCCCAACGTCATATGGGATAAAGAGGCAGGGGCCGGGATTCTACGTGAGCCAGACAGCAGCAGCCATGCGCATTGACGTGCGATCGCGCCGGTAGGAGAAGAAGCGCTGGTCGCTGTAAGTGCAGAAGTCGCCGCCGTAGATGCGCGCCACACCCTTCGCCTGCAGGCGCGCACGCGCCACCGCGTAGAGATCGAGCAGCCAGTGGCCGGGACGCGTCGGGCTAAAGGCGGCCTCGGATCCGCCGATGGCAGCGCGCACTTCGTCGCCCACCTCGTAGACGCGCGGGCCGATGGCCGGGCCAAGCCATGCGTTGAGCGTGCCGGCGCTCGCGCGCGTCGCATCGATGGTCGCTTCAAGCACGCCCGCGGCGAGGCCGCGCCAGCCGGCGTGCGCAGCCGCAACGACGCTGCCGGCATCGTCGGCGAACAGCACCGGCATGCAATCGGCGATCTTCACCACGCAAACCGTGCCGCGCTCACGCGCCACCGCGGCATCGGCCTGCACCAGCGTAGTCGTGCGATCGGCGTCGATCACCCTCGCGCCATGCACCTGGTGCAGCCAGCGCGGCTCGGCCGGTAGCAGCGCGCGCAGCTCGCTGCGCCCCGCTTCGCTGCCGATGTCGCCCATTGCCGCGGTGGTCGCCAGTGCGCCGACGTGGCGCAACGGCCACGAGGGAAAGATGGCGGGCGTCCTCATTTTTCTAGACTTCGCAAGCGCGCAGGCTGGCAACCAGCTGCTTGAAGTCGCGCGGCAGCGGCGACTTCCACACCATCGGTTCGCGCGTCTGCGGATGCGTGAGCGAGAGCTCGGCGGCGTGCAGCGCCTGGCGCGGGAAATCGATGCCACCGCGCGTGCCGCGCCGGTACACGGTGTCGCCGACGAGCGGATGGTGGATGTGCTGCAGATGCACGCGGATCTGGTGCGTGCGCCCGGTCTCCAGGCGGCATTCCACCAGAGCGGCGCGGCCGAAGCGCTCGATCACGCGGTACGCGGTGCGCGCGGGCTTGCCGCGATTCGTCACCGCCATGCGCGTGCGCTGGCGCACATCGCGGCCCACCGGCGCATCGATCGTGCCGCTTGCCGGCGGGTCGCCCTGCACCAGCGCGAGATAGACGCGCCCCATGCTGCGCTCAGCAAGCTGGCGCACGAGATCGGTCTGCGATTCCACCGTCTTCGCGACGACCAGCAGCCCGCTCGTGTCCTTGTCCAGGCGGTGCACGATGCCAGCGCGCGGCACGCCGGCAAGCGCCGGCGCGTGCGCGAGCAGCGCATTGAGCAGTGTGCGGTCGGGCTGCCCGGCGCCGGGATGCACTACCAGCCCGGCCGGCTTGTCGATGACGATGAGCGCCGCATCCTCGTGCACGATCTTGAGCGGCATGCGCTGCGCGCGCGGCGCGGCGGCATCGGGCAACTGCGGCGGGGAAAGCACGATCTTTTCTCCGCCGGACACCGCCATGCGCGTCGCCGCGCTCTTGCCGTCGACCAGGATGTGGCCCGCGCGCAGCCATTCCTGCAGGCGATTGCGCGAGTACTGGTGGAACAGGCGCGCCAGCGCCTGGTCCAGGCGCAAGCCGCCCATCTCCTCCGGTACCGTGGCGCTGAGCGGCGCGACGAACGTCGCATCCCAGTCGCTATAATCCTTGCGCCCCATGCTCAGAAGTCTACTTGTTGCGGCGTTCTGCGCCGCTTTACTCATCCTGGCCGGCTGCAGCGGCCTCGGCTCGAAGGACGAGACCCAGGACTGGACCGCGGAGCGCCTGTATGGCGAGGCGAAGGACTTGATGTCCTCGCGGGACTGGGCGAAGGCGATCAAGTACCTCGAGAAGCTCCAGGCGCGCTATCCCTACGGGCGCTACGCACAGCAGGCGCAGCTCGAGGTGGCCTACGCGCAATGGAAGGACGGCGAGCGCGCCTCGGCGATCGCCGCCGCCGAGCGCTTCATCAAGCTCTACCCGAACCATCCGAACGTCGACTACGCCTGGTACCTGAAGGGGCTGGTCAACTTCAACGAGCTCGCGGGCCCGCTCTCCTGGCTCACCACCCCGGACATGAGCGATCGCGATCCCAAGGCGTCGCGCGAGGCGTTCATCGCTTTCAAGGAAGTGGTGACGCGCTTTCCGAAGTCGCGCTATGCCGAAGACTCGGCCGCGCGCATGCGCTACCTCGTCAACGCGCTCGCGGCGAACGAAGTGCACGTGGCGCGCTACTACATCAAGCGCGGCGCCTACGTCGCCGCGGCCAACCGGGCGCAGTTCGCGATCGAGCACTATCCGCAGGCGCCCGCGATAGAGGGCGCGATGGTGGCCCTGGTGCAGGCCTACGACGCGCTCGGCATGACCGACCTGCGCGATGGCGCGCAGCGTGTGCTGACGAAGAACTTCCCCGACAACTCCCATCTCAAGCCCGGCGGCAAGAAGAGCGGGCCGTGGTGGCGCTTCTGGGATCGGGGCTGATGAAGCGAGTCCTGGTCATCGGCGCGGCCGGCATGATCGGCCGCAAGCTGACCGAGAAGCTGAAGGGCGAGCCGCTGGCTGAGCTGACGCTGCACGACGTGGTCCCGAGCCCGATACCGGCTGGCCCGGCCTTCAGCGTAAAAACGGTGACCTCGGACCTCTCCGCGCCGGGCGAGGCGGAAAAGCTGGTGGCGGCGCGGCCCGATCTCATCTTTCACCTCGCCGCCATCGTTTCCGGCGAGGCCGAGGCCGACTTCGACAAGGGCTACCGCATCAACCTCGACGGCACGCGGCATCTGTTCGACGCCATCCGCAAAGTCGGCGACGGTTATCGGCCGCGGGTGGTGTTCACCTCGTCGATCGCGGTGTTCGGCGCGCCGTTTCCGGAGGCGATCGGCGACGAGTTCCTCAATGCGCCGCTTACCAGCTACGGCACGCAGAAGGCGATCGGCGAGCTGTTGCTTTCCGATTACAGCCGGCGCGGCTTCTTCGACGGCATCGGCCTGCGCCTGCCGACGATCTGCGTGCGCCCGGGCAAGCCCAACCGCGCCGCGTCGGGATTTTTCTCCGGCATCATCCGCGAGCCGCTCGCGGGCAAGGAAGCGGTACTCCCGGTGCCGAAGAGCGTGCGTCACTGGTTCGCCTCGCCACGCGCAGCGATCGGCTTTCTGCTGCACGCCGCGCGCCTCGATACCGGCGAGCTCGGGGCGCGGCGCAATCTGACGATGCCCGGGATTGCCGCCACCGTGGGCGAGCAGATCGAGGCGCTGCGCAAAGTGAAGGGCGAGGCGGCGGTGCGGCTGATCCGCGACCAGCCCGACGCCACCATCATGCGCATCGTCGAGGGCTGGCCGCGCAATTTCGACGCCCGGCGCGCAGCCGCGCTCGGCTTTCGCGCCGATTCGAGCTTCGAGGAGATCATCCGGATTCACATCGAAGACGAAAGAATGCCTGCACCTCTTCGAGGCTCCGGGTCGGTTTCATCGGCGGCAGGCTCTTGAGAATCCGCGCGCCGTAGGGACGCGACAGCAGGCGCGGGTCGCAGAGCATCAGCACGCCGCGGTCGCCTTCGTCCCGGATCAGGCGTCCCGCGCCCTGCTTCAACTGCAGCGCCGCCTGCGGCAGCTGCAGCTCGTTGAACGGGTTTCTGCCGCCGGCCTTGAGGGCGTCGATGCGCGCCGCAAGCACCGGATCGTCGGGCGGCGCGAACGGCAGCTTGTCGATCACCACCAGCGAGAGCGCGTCGCCGCGCACGTCGACGCCTTCCCAGAACGACGCGCTGCCGAGCAGCACGGCGTTGCCGAGGCTGCGAAAACGTGCCAACAGGTCGCTGCGCGAGCCGGTGCCCTGCACGAGCAACGGATACTGCAGGGTGCCGCGCAGCAGCTCGTGCGCGCGGCGTAACGCCCGCAAGGTGGTGAACAGCAGGAAGGCACGGCCGCCGCTCGCCTCGAGCACCGGAACCACGGCTTCGATCACCGCATCGGTGAACGCCGGGTCGTTCGGCTCGGGCGGCAGGCCCTGCGGCAGGTAGAGCAGCGCCTGCTCGGCGAAGCGGAACGGGCTTTCCCAGCGCCGCGTCTCGGCCTGCGGCACGCCGAGCTCGCGCGTGAAGTGGCCGAAGTCGTCGCCTACGGCAAGCGTCGCCGAAGTGAAGATCCAGGCGCGCGGATGGTCGTCCATCTGGCGCTGGAACAGCTCGCCCGTATGCAGCGGCGTGACATGCAGCTGCACCGACTGGCCGAACACCTCGGCCCAGCGCACGTCCTCCTGCGAATCGCTCTCCGTGAGCCGCGTCAGCACCGCGAAGGCGTTGCCGGCGCGCCGCGCGCACGCGCCCAGCCCTTCGGAGCGCTCGGCCTGCGCGGCGAGCGCCGCATCGAGCATCTTGAGCGCAGCGCGGATCTTCACCAGCGCCTCCGGAAAGCCGGCGATGCGCAGCGCCTGCGGCCAGGCGAGGCGCACCGAGGTGTCGCCGAGCGCGAGGCGCAGATCGCGCGCCGCCTTGTCCAGGCGATTGGCGAGCGCCTCGAGCTCGGGCGAGGCGCCGCCGGCCGAGCGCAGCTCGGCGCGCGCATCGCGCGAGAGCTCGACCAGCTGATGCGACGAGAGCGTGTCGCCGAAGAACAGGCGCGCGGTCTCGGGCAGCTGGTGCGCTTCGTCGAAGATCAGGGTATTGCACGCCGGCAGCAGCTCGGCCACGCCCTCGTCGCGCAGCACCACGTCGGCGAAGAACAGATGATGATTGATCACCACGATATCGGCGGCGAGCGCGTTGCGCCGCGCGCGCATCACGAAGCAGTCGGCGTAATCCGGGCAGCTCTGGCCGAGACAGTTGTCGCGCGTCGAGGTGGCCTGCGACCAGATCGGCGCGTCCTCTGGCACATCCGGGAGGTCGGCGCGGTCGCCGGTCGTGGTCAGCGCGGCGAACCTTTGAATCCGTTGCAGCTGGGACGCCTCTTCCCGCGTACTGGCGCCGCCTTCGGTAGCGGCGCGGCGCAGGCGGTAGAGGCAGACGTAATTCGCGCGGCCCTTCAGCAGCGCTATGCTGGCCCCCGAAGTGAGCGCTTCGCGCACCGCCGGAAGATCGCGGTCGAACAGCTGGTCCTGCAGCGTCTTCGTGCCGGTAGAGACGATGACCTTGCCGCCGGCGAGCAACGCCGGGACGAGATAGGCGAAGGTCTTGCCGGTGCCGGTGCCCGCCTCGGCGACCAGCACGCCGGTCGACTCGATCGTTGCGGCGATCGCCTCGGACATCTCCATCTGCCCGCTGCGCCGGCGATAGCCGGGGATCGCCGCGGCTAGCGGCCCCTCCGGCGCAAACACGCGCTCAAGGGATTTCATCGACACGAATCCAGGCGCGGCGCGTTTCGCCGCGCGAGCTTTGCGTGGCGGAGGCGAGGCCGCGTGCGTCGCGCGAACCAGCCATATCAACCGCGCCGAGCAGGAACCATTCGCCAAGCTTGCCGCTCGCGGTGCTGCCGGCGACCTCCACATGCACCGTGTCGCCCGAGATGCGCGGCACCACCTCGAAGCCGGAGGTCGTCTCCTGCACCACGGTGACCTCCTGCGACACCACGCCGGCGGGGGTCTGGATGTACTGGCGCTGGCGCAACGGGCGCGACTCGCCGGTGAGGATCGTGGCGCGCGCGCCCTCGAGCGCCTGCAGGCGCTGATCGACGCGCTCGTCGGCGCGCGAGCGCGAATCCTGCGCGCGCAGCTCGACCTGCGCGTCGCGGTTCGTCACGCGAGCACCCGCCTCGATGCCGCGGCTGGCGGCTTCGAGGCTGCTGTCGAAGCGCACCGAGATCAGCAGGCGCCGCGCCGGCCGGTCGATCGCCTCGAGCGCGCGGCGCAGCTCGGCGAGGTTCCCGGGGCTGGTGCGCACGAAAAGCTGGCTGCCCTGGCCCGAAAGGGTCGCACCCGGCTCGAGGAGCGGTTGCAGGCTGGGAATCACCTCGCCCGCCAAGCGATGGCGCAGGCCGATGATTTCCAAGGTGTTCTGCGCCAGTGCACCACTGGCGAGCAGCGTGAGAACGGCAAATCGGATCAAGGCGCCGCGATTCATCTTTCTTCCTGAACGCGCCAAGCTTCGCTCGGTCTACGCGCCATCCATTATGAGACACAAGTTTCTGTTGACCTGCGCCTTGGTGGCGCTGCTCGCGCCGGCCGCAGCCCAGGCGGGCATCGAGACGTCTCAGGACTTCAGGATGGAGGCGGCGTTGCAGGCCTTGTTGACCGTCGGCGCGCGCTATCACTATGGCGGCAAGTCGCCCGAAACCGGGTTCGATTGCAGCGGACTCGTGGCGCACGTCTACGAGCGGGCCTGGGGCATCGCTGTTCCGCGCAGCACCGAGGAGCAGCGCAGCACCGGCCATGCCGTGCGCCGCGCCGACCTGGAGCCGGGCGACCTCGTGTTCTACAACACGCGCAACCGGCCGTTCTCGCACGTCGGCATCTACCTCGGCGACGGCAGCTTCGTGCACGCTCCCCGTCCCGGCCGGCGCGTGCGGGTCGAAAGCATCGACAATCCCTACTGGCGCGCGCGCTTCAACGGCGCCCGGCGCCTCGATCCTCCGGTCTACTGATCCTTCAGGCTGTAGACGGTCCGCACCTCGATCGCGAATTCCTGCCCGCGCAGCGCCCGGGGCACCGGCGCCTCGGCCGCGGCATTGCGGAACATCTCGAGCACCTGCTCGTCGAGCAGGCCATGACCTGAGCTTCGCGCCAGGCCGACCTCGGCAATCGTGCCGCTCGCCGCAACGCTCAGCCGCACGATCACCTCGCCTTGCCAGTCGTTATCCACTGCCGCGGGCGGATAGCGCTTGTAGCGCACCGCGGCGGTGATCAGCTGCTGGCGGTATTGCGCCACCGACATCCCGTCCGGAACCGCCTGCGGCGGCGCCACGCTGACCGTCTGCATCGGTGCTTCTGACTGCGTGTTTTCTGCCGCGGCAACGGCGGACACCGGCTGTGGTTCCATTCGAGCTGCTGGCTCCTCTGCAGGCGCAGCCATTGCTGGCGCTGCTCTTCTTGGTGTTTTCGTCCCGAGCGTGGCGGGTTTGATCGTCTCCAGCGCCGGCGATTCCGGCATTGCCGCCGGCTCGACCATGCGCGCCACGATGGCGACCGGGCTCGCAAAGGGCCGCTTCAGCGGCGGCGCGCTCAGCGCCAGGACGAGCGCATGCAGCGCGAGCGATAGCGTCGCGGCATACGCAAGACCGCGGTCAGCGTTTGCCGTCATGCAAGGCGCGCCAGACTTTCTCGGCGGTCAGCGGCATCTCCAGGTGCAGCACGCCCAGCGCATCGAGCACCGCGTGCACCACCGCCGGCACCGCGCCGATGGTTCCGAGCTCGCCGCAGCCTTTCACGCCAAGCAGATTGGTCTTGCAAGGCACGCTCTCGTCGAAGCTGGCCTTGAGCGGCGGCAGGTCGTCGGCGCGCGGCACGGCGTAATCCATCAGCGAGCCGGTAAGCAGCTGCCCGCTGTCGTCGTACACCGCGTGCTCGTAGAGCGCCTGGCCGGCGCCTTGCGCGATGCCGCCGTGCACCTGGCCTTCGACGATCATGTGGTTGATGATGCGGCCGACGTCATCGCAGCTCGCAATGCTCGCGAGCCTGACGACGCCGGTCTCGCGGTCGATCTCCACCTCGCAGGCCTGCGCGCCGTTCGGCCAGGACGGTGTCGAGGGCGTTTCGGTCGCCGACACGCGGAAAACGCGGCGCGGCTGCCGGGCCGCCAGCTCGGCGAGCTCGATCGCCCGGTCGGTGCCCGCGATGCGGAAGCGGCCATCGCGATATTCGATATCCGCCGGTGCCGCTTCCAGCGCCTCGGCCGCGAGCGCCCTTCCTTCGATAATGACCCGGCGACCGGCCGCCACCACCGCCGAGCCGCCGACGAAAGCCGAGCGCGAGCCGACGCTGCCGACGCCGTTGGCGCGATCGGTATCGCCCTGCACGATGCGCACTTTCCCGAGCGGCACGCCGAGCACCTCCGTGACGAGCTGGGTATACGAGGTCTCGAGCCCCTGGCCCATCGCCTGCGTACCCGAGAAAACGGTTACCTCGCCTTCGGCGTTGACCTCGATATCGACGGTTTCCGTAGGCAGCGCTCCGGTCCACTCGAGGTACACCGACAGGCCGCGCCCGCGCAGGCGTCCAGCTCGCTGCGACGCTTCTCGTCGCGCGGCAAAACCAGCCCAGTCGGCGTGCGCCAGCAGCTGGTCCAGCACCGCCGAGAAATTGCCGCCGTCGTAGGTGTCGCCGAGATGCGTGCGGTAGGGAAAATCCTGCGGACGGATGAAGTTGCGCCGGCGCAGCTCCGCGGCATCGAGCTTCATCTCGCGCGCCGCCTTCTCCATCAGGCGCTCCATCAGGAAATTGGCTTCCGGCCTGCCGGCGCCGCGATACGCGCCCGTGGCCATGGTGTGCGTGAGCACCGCGCGCACGCGGTAATGCACGAGCGGCACGTGATAAACGGTGGTCTGCACCTTCGGGCCGAGCTGCAGCGGGATGATGGCGGAGGACCCCACGGGCACGGTGCCGATGTTCCCCAGGGTTTCCACGTGCAAAGCCAAAATGCGCCCGTCGGCATCGAGCGCGAGGCGCGCCTTGTTGTACTGGTCGCGGCCCATGTGCGCGGCGAGAAAGTCCTCGCTGCGATCGGCGCGCCATCTCACCGGGCGGTCGAGCTTGCGCGCGGCGTAGCAGGCGAGCGCGTCCTCGGGCGTGAGACCGGTCTTCATGCCGAACCCGCCGCCGATGTCGCCGACCACGATACGGAAGTCCTGCACCTTGGCGCGGAACACCGCCGCCAGCAGATCGCGCGCGCCGGTGGGCGTCTGGTTCTGCGTATGCAGCGTGGTGCGACCGTTCTCGAACACCGCGGTGCACGCGCGCGGCTCGAGCGCCATCGCGATCACGCGCTGGTTGTGCAGCTCGAGCTCGGTGATGTGCGCCGCCTTGGCGAACGCCTCCGCAACCTTGGCCGCGTCGCCATACTCCGTCTGCGCCGCCACATTGCCGCTCGCATCGGGCCACACCAGCGGGGCGCCCGGTTCGATCGCGCGCTTCGCGTCCACCACGCACGGCAGGTCCTGGTACTCGACCATCGCCAGCTCGGCCGCGTCCTGCGCCTGCACGCGCGTCTCGGCGACGATCGCCGCGACGGGTTGGCCGACGTAGTAGACCTTGCCTTCGGCGAGCGGCGTGCGCGCGGGCGCCGTCATCGGCGCGCCGTCGGCGCGCTTGAAGAGCGGCGGAAACGGAATGTGGCCGACGCCGTCGGCGCGCAGCTCGGCCATCGTCCATGCCGCTATTACCCCTGGAGCTTGCTTCGCTGGCTCCAGGTCGATCGACCCCAGCGTGGCGTGCGCATGCGGCGAGCGCACCAGCACCAGCCAGCATTGCCGGGGAAAATCCAGATCGTCGCTATAGCGGCCCTTGCCGATGAGCAGCCGCTCGTCTTCCAGTCGCTTCTGCGAGCGCGACGCGCCGAAGCGCGCCGACGCGGGATCGAACTGGACCTGCAGAGTGGGAGCGTTCACCGGCGAATATTAATCGCCGGCGACGCTCCCAGTACTGCAGCTAGAAGTGGTATTCCGCGCGCAGCATCGGCGTCTTCGCAAATGCGCCCGAGCCAGCCGGGCCGGAGGCGTCGTTGCCGAACTTGTTTTTCCAGTACTGGTATTCGAATCCGACCTTGAACATCCCCTTGGAACCCATCAGGCGGCCCACGTCGTACATAATCTGGCCATCGAAGTTGGTTTCAGCCTTGGTCTGGCCGCCAAACTCGTCCTTGCCTTTCGCGGCGATGAAGTTCATGAATCCCTCGAAGGAAAGTCCCGTGGCGCCCAGCGGAATGCCCCAGGCGGCCGTCAGCATGGGGTGTGTCTTGTAGCGGTAGCGGGGCGTGCAGGTGTTGCTGAAGGTATTGCACGGAGCGTTGCTCTCCCACAGCGCCAGCAGGCTGAGATTCAAGAAGCCCGGCACGTCGAACATCGCGGTCGGACCAAGGACCAGCATGCGTTTCTTCGAGTTGTAGCCGGCGTCGGTCTTGGCGTTCCAATCGAAGCCGGCCGTAGCGCCGAGCCCGCGCATCGGTCCGAACTTGTATTCGCTCTTCATGATCTTGCCGATGTCGAGCGTATGGCGATAGACGATGTAGGCCTCCTGCGCGCCTTCGGTCGCATTGGCGTTGGCGGGATCCTTCTTGTCGGACATCAGGGCGTCGACGTTGAAGAAGTTGACGCCGTACTTGTAGCCGCTCACGTGGGTCAGCCCGAAGATGTTCTTGCTGATGTTCTCGGGATTGAAAGGCTCGCGGAACTTGCTGCCATGGCGGTAGCTGAGCGACGTGTCGCTCCAGTCGGCTGCAGCAGCGGGCGTCGTTGCGGTTGCAGCGCACAGCGCCGCGGCGGCGATGGCTCGTGGATTCTTGAGTAAAGACGAAGAGAAATTCACTGACGACTCCCTTAAGGTTGGTATTCCGCGCGACATCCGTGCTTCTCCCTGTTCGCGCGGCCGGGACTCACAAAGCAAAAACCGGCCCACCCTGTGCCCCTAGCAGAGCCCCATTATGGCCGCGTGAAATGCACCAAAGGTGGGCTAGGCCCAGAACCCGCGGTGCACTTCGGCTGCTTCGTCCTCGAGCAACGGCCCCAGCACCTCGATGTGCCGCTGGCCCCTCGCGAACACCTCACGACAGGGCAGCGAAAGCGTCGGGTTCTCCGGATGCGTGCCGGTGATTTCCAGGAGCCGGTGCTCCGACAGCGCGTAGACCACGCGCCCGATGCCGGACCAATAGATGCCGCCCGCGCACATGGCACAGGGCTCGGCGCTCGAATAGAGCGTCGCGCGCCCCAAATTCGCCTGGTTCGCCAAGGCGATGCGCAAAGCATTCATTTCCGCGTGCTCCAGCGGGCTCGCGCGGTGGGCGTTCAGCGCCTCGGCAAGCACCGCGCCGCCTGCCTCGACGATGAGCGCGGCAAACGGGTGGCTGCCTTCCTGGCGCGAGCGCCGCGCAAGCGCGATGGTCCGGCGCAGCAATGCCTCATCGCTCGATTCAGGCAAGTCCGGCCTTGCGCAACATCCCGGCGCTCGCCGCATTGTGGCGCTCGACGAGAGAGCCGAGCTCCAGGCCGCGGATGGCGCCCTGCTCCACCACTACGCGCCCGTTGATCACCGACAGCCACGCGCGCGCCGGGGTGCAGGTGAGCAGTCCGGCGACGATATCGCCGTGCGCGCCGGCGTGTTCCAGCCCGTCGACGCGAAAGGCGACCAGGTCGGCGGCCTTGCCGGGTTCGAGCGAGCCGATCTCGTCGCGCCCGAGCAGCGAGGCGCCGCCCAGGGTGGCGAGCTCGAGCGCCTCGCGTGCCGACATGCGGTCCGCGCGCGACTCGAAGCCGGGCCAGCCGACGCGGTGAAGCAACATCGCCTGGCGCGCCTCGCCGAGCAGGTGATTGCCGTCGTTGCTCGCCGTGCCGTCGACGCCCAGGCCGACACGCATACCCCGGTCGATCATCTCGCGCACCGGCGCGATGCCGGAGGCGAGCAGCATGTTGCTGCTCGGGCAGTGGCACGCGCCGCAGCGGTGCTGCGCCATGACGCCGATCTCGTCCTTGGACGGATGCACCATGTGGGCGAACCAGACGTCCTCGCCCATCCAGCCGAGCTCGGCGACGTATTCGATCGGCCGCTTGCCGAATTTCGCCAGGCAGAAGCGCTCTTCGTCGAGCGTCTCGCAAAGGTGCGTGTGCAGCCCGACCGCGCGATGCGCGCGCGCCATCTTCACGCTCTCGCGCATCAGGTTCGCGGTGGCGTTGAACGGCGAGCAGGGTGCAAGCCCGATGCGCAGCATCGAGCCCGGCCGCGGATCGTGCAGGGTCTGCAGAAGCCGGAGGCAGTCGGCGAGCACCGCATCGTCGCGCTCGACCAGGTCGTCGGGGACGAAGCTGCCTTCGCTCTGCCCGAGGGTCATCGCGCCGCGCGTCGGGTGAAAGCGCACCCCCAGCTCCTGCGCCGCGCGGATCGTGTCCTCGAGGCGCACGCCGTTGGGATAGAGGTACAGGTGATCGGCGACGGTCGTTGCCCCCGAAAGCACCAGCTCGGAGAGCGCGATCTTCGCGCTGACGTAGGCCGCCTCGGGATCGAGGTGACGCCACACCCCATAGAGCAGCTTGAGCCAGTCGAACAGCACGAAGCCTTTTCCGGTGCCGATCGCACGCGTGAGCGACTGGAACATGTGATGGTGGCCGTTGACCAGGCCCGGTGTGACGACGCAGCCGCGCGCATCGATTACGCGCTCGGGTTTGCGCGCAGGATCGGCCGAGATCCACGCGTCGACTTCCTGCGCGCTGCCCACAGCGCCCACCTGACCGTCGCGCACGGCGATGCTGCCGCCGCGGATCTCGCGGCGCCGCGCGTCCATGGTGACGAGCACTTCCGCATTCCTCACGAGGAGTGTCACGGCAGGACACCGTAGCGCAGGCCAAGCTCGCGCAGGTAGCGCCTGTAGGCGAGGGACATGCGGTCCGCGCGCACCGGCGATTCCGTCCCCGGCGCGAGCGGCAGCCGGCGCGGCGTCTGGCTCTCGAGGATCGGGCGGTCCTGCAGAAAGATGCGATCCTGGAATTCGCGCAGCGTCGCCTCGTCCTGCTCGAAATTGGTCATCGCCATCACCAGCCACACGCGGCTCGACTCCTCCTCGACCGGCTGGACGTGCAGGCTGATCGCCTCGTGAAACCCCTGCTGCACGTCGGGCACCTTCGTGAGGATCGCCGTGAGCGGCCGCACCACGCGGTAGGTGTATTCGACCTCGCTGCCGCCGTGCGCGAGGCTGTTGGTCTGCGGCTGCCAGGCGAAGCATTGCGTGGCCATCAGCCCCGTGCCGCCGGCGCCGTCGCTCCAGGGGTCGACCCGGTAGTCGCGCACCTCGGTACGCGCCGGATCGCCGAGCACCCCGGCGTGGACGAAGGCGAAATGCGCCATGTCGAGAAAGTTCTCGACGATGCGCGGCCCGCTCGAGGCGACGTCGTACGGTCCGCACAGGAGCTTGCGCAGCTTCGGATCGTCGTGCTCCGGGAACGGCAGCACCCCGCGCGCGGGCTCGCCGAGGCAGACCCACGCCAGTCCATAGCGCTCCTCGATGCGAAACGACTTCGGGCGCGCGCTGTCCGCGGGCAACTGGCCGGGCTGGGACGGAACGTGCATGCAGCGACCGTCGGGCGCAAAGCGCCAGCCGTGATAGGCGCAGGTCAGGCCGCCGTGCTCGATGCGACCGATGGAAAGGCGCGTACCGCGATGCGGGCAGCGGTCCTGCCAGGCATGCGCGGCGCCCTCGGCGTCGCGCCATAGGACAATGTCGGTCCCGAGCAGCTTCGCGGCCACCGGCCGGGCTTCATCGAGCCGGCGCGCCGCAGCGACCGGATGCCAGTCGGTGAGCAGGACCGGATCGCTCATTGATACGTACGGATGCGTTCCAGCCATCGCGCCTTGGCGGGCTGAGGCAGGTAGGAAGCGGTGATCGAATTCGCGGCGAGCCGCCGGATGTCCTCGCGCTCGAGGCCGAGCGCGCGTTGCGACGCGAGAAAGTTTTCGCCGATATAGCCGCCGAAGTACGCCGGATCGTCCGAGTTGACGGTCACGCAAAGCCCCGCGTGCAGGAGGCGCTTGAGATTGTGCTCCTCCATGCGCGGGAACACCCGCAGCTTGACGTTGGAAAGCGGGCACAGCGTGAGCGGCGTCTGCTCGGCCGCCAGGCGCGCGACCAGCGCCGGATCCTCGACGCAGCGCACGCCGTGGTCGATGCGCGAAACCTTGAGCACATCGAGCGCTTCGTAGATGTACGCGGGCGGGCCCTCTTCTCCCGCATGCGCCACCGCCTCGAGCCCCTCCGAGCGCGCGCGGCGGAACACGCGCTCGAATTTCGACGGCGGATGGCCCGCCTCGGAGGAATCCAGACCCACGCCGCACAAGCGCTCGCGCCAGGGCAGCGCCTGTTCGAGCGTGCGCATCGCCTCCTCCTCGCTGAGGTGGCGCAGGAAGCACAGGATGAGCCGGGTGCTGATCTCGGCTTGCCGCAACGCGCGGTCGATGCCCTCGATCACCGCCTGCATCGGCACGCCGCGCGCCGTGTGGGTTTGCGGATCGAAAAAGATCTCGGCATGCACCACGCCATCGGCATGGGCCCGTTCGAGGTAGGCGCGGGTGAGATGGAAAAAATCGTCGGCATCGCGCAGCACATCGGCGCCCGCGTAATAGAGATCCAGGAAAGACTGCAAGTCCTCGAAATCATAGGCACGGCGCAGGGCTTCCGCGGACGGATAGCGGAGCGCCACGCCGTGCTTGCGCGCAAGGGCGAAGGCCATCTCGGGCTCGAGCGAGCCCTCGATGTGCAGATGCAGCTCGGCCTTCGGAATGCCGCGGATAAAGGACGCGAGGTCCTGCACGCCTTATCTCGGCAGCTGTCCTTCCACGCCCTCAACGTACCACTTGATGCTGTCGATCTCCTGGTCGGTGAGGCTCTTGCCCGCCGGAACGATGATGGTCTTGCCGTCCTGCCCGACGATCGGCCCGGTGAATACCGCCCACTTGCCCGCGGCGATCTCGGCCTTCTTGGCGGCGACGGTTTTCTTCGCGGCGTCGGGCACCGCTGCATTGACGCTGACCAGATCGTTCATGCCGTCCTTGATGCCGCCCCATACCGTGGTCTTCAGCGGCTTGCCCGCGAGCGCGGCCTCCGCCACCTTGGAGTAGTAGCCGCCCCAGATCTCGATCGCCGACGCGAGATGCGCCTTAGGCGCGTAGGCGGTCATGTCCGAATCCCAGCCGAAGGCGTTGACGCCCTTGTCCTGCGCGGTCTGCAGCACGGCGGAGGAATCGGTGTTCTGCAGCAGCACGTCGGCGCCCTGCCCGATGAGCGTCTCGGCGGCCTGGCGCTCCTTGCTCGGATCGAACCAGGTGCTCACCCACACGACTTTGGTCGTGATCTTCGGATTGACGGTGCGCGCGCCCATGGTGAAGGCATTGATGTTGCGAACCACCTCGGGAATCGGGAACGAGGCGACGAAGCCCAGCACGCCTTTCTTCGAGACGTGGCCGGCGATGATGCCGGCGAGGTAGGCCGGCTCGTACATGCGCGAGTTGTAGATCGTCACGTTCGGCGCCGACTTGAATCCGGTCGCGTGGTAGAACTCGACCTTCGGGAACTGCTTCGCCACCTTGAGCGTCTGTTCCATGTAGCCGAACGAGGTGGTGAAGACGATCTTGTTGCCCTTGGCGGCGAGCTCGCGGATCACGCGCTCGGCATCGGCGCCTTCGGGCACGTTCTCGACGAAGCTGGTCTGCACCTTGTCGCCGAACTTCTTTTCGACTGCCTTGCGGCCGACGTCATGCGCGTAGGTCCAGCCGCCGTCCCCCGGCGGTCCGACATAGACCCATGCCATCTTGAGAGGATCGGCCGCGCCCGCGTTTGCTGCGGACAACGCGAACACCGTAGCTGCCAACGTCGATTTCCAAAGCTTCATCTTTCTCTCCCTGTCTAAGGTTGCTCAACTGTCGTCATGAAAAGGCTTGCCGAGCGACGCCGGCGCGTGGCGCCGGATCATCTGCTGGTCCGCCGAAATCAGCACCAGGACCACGATCGTGGCGATGTAGGGCAGGCTGGCGAGGGCGAAGACCGAGACCTGCACGCCGATCGCCTGCAGGTACAGGCCGAGCGCCGAGACGCCGCCGAACAGCAGCGCGCCGACGGCCACGCGCAGCGGCCGCCACGTCGCGAACACCACCAGCGCGAGCGCGATCCAGCCGTTGCCCGAGGTCAGTCCCTCCTGCCACATCTTGAACTGCGCCACGGCGTAGTAGCAGCCGGCAAGGCCGGCCATCGCGCCGCCGAACGCCACTGCGGCATAGCGCACCCGGTTGACGTGCAGGCCGAGCGAGCGCGCCACCACCGGCGATTCGCCGATCGAGCGCAGCGCGAGGCCGGCTCGCGTGCGGTAGAGAAACCAGGCGGTGGCGCCGAGCAGGACGAGCGTCGCATAGCCGAGGAGATTCAGGGAAAACAGCGACGGCCCGAGGAGCGGGATGCGGCTGAGCAGCGGAATCGGCAGGTCGCCGAAGCTCACCGGCGCGGCGAAGCCGACGTATTGCCGCCCGAGGAATGCGGACACGCCGGCCCCGAGGATGGTGAGGGAGAGGCCGGCGGCGACCTGGTTCGCCTGCAGCGTGAGCGTGATGAAGCCGAAGCTCAGGGCGGCGATGATCCCGGCGGCCATGGCCGCGAGGACCGCGGGCCCGAGCCCTGCGCCGTGCGCCACGGCGGCGAATCCGGCGAGCGCGCCGAGCAGCATCATGCCTTCGAGCCCGAGGTTGAGCACGCCGGAGCGCTCGACCACCAGCTCGCCGAGCGCCGCGAGCATGAGCGGGATCGCGAGCGCGACCGCGCTTGCGACGAGTGGCGTGATGGAATCGAGCATCGGCTCGCGCCTAGGCCGCCGCCGGCGCGCGCGCAACGCGGTAGTTGACCAGCACGTCGCAGCCGAGCAGGAACATGAGCAGCAGCCCCTGGAACACCTGGCTCAGGGCCTTCGGCAGCTGCAGCGCGATCTGCACCGCTTCGCCGCCGAGATAGAGCAGCGCCATCAAGAGCGACGCCAGCACGATGCCGAGCGCATGCAGCCGGCCGAGCGCCGCGACGATGATCGCCGTGAATCCGTAGAGCGGCTGCCAGCGATCGTTCAGCTGGCCGATCGGCCCGGCCACCTCGCTGACACCGGCGAGTCCGGCGGCCGCGCCGCTGATGAGCAGCGCGAGCCAGACCATGCGCTTCTCGCCGAAGCCGGCGTAGCGCGCCGCTGCGGGCGCAAGGCCGGTGACCTGGAGCTGAAAGCCGAGGAACGAGCGCTCCATGAACAGCCACGCCAGCGGAATGGCCGCGAGCGTGATGAATATCGAGGCGTTGATGCGAGTGCCTTCGAAGCGCTCCCAGCCCCAGGAGGCAAGCAGCGGAAACAGCGCGTTGTCGGAAAACTGCACGGTGATCGGGAAGTTGTTGCCCTGCGGGTCCTGCCAGGGCCCGAACACCAGGTACTTGACCACGAGGTCCGCAACGTAAGTCAGCATGAGGGTGACCAGGATCTCGTTGGCGTGGAATTGCGCCCTGAGCGCGGCGGCGATCGAGGCCCAGAGCGCGCCGCCGAGCGCGCCGGCGAGAATCATCGCCGGCAGCAGCCACGGCCCGCCCTTCTCGTGGAAGGCGATCGCCAGTCCCGTGGCGAAGATGCCGCCCATGTACATCTGGCCTTCCGCGCCGATGTTCCAGATGCTGGCGCGAAAGCCGATGGCGAGCCCGAGCGCGATCAGGCACAGCGGCGAGGCCTTGAGCAAGAGCTCGCTCACGCCGTTCATGTCGCTCACCGGATCGATGAAGAACACCCGGAACGCGCGCACCGGGTTCTGGCCGAGCCAGGCAAACACCGCGAGGCCCACCATCAGCGTCAGCGCGACGGCGAGCAGCGGCGCGACGAAGAGCATCGCGCGCGACGGTTGGGCGCGCGGCACCAGACGCAGGCGCATCATGCCGCCACACGCTCATCGTTTTTCTGGGGGAACATGCCCGCCATCCAGCGGCCGATCTCCTCGGCGCTGGTATCCGAGACTTTCTTCGAGGGCGAGATCCGGCCGCCGGCGATGACCGCCACGCGATCGCAGGTCTCGAGGATCTCGCCCAGATCCTCCGAGATCACCAGCACCGCGACGCCGCGCGCCGCGAGGTCGATGATCTGCTGGCGGATGAGCGCGGTCGCCGCGATATCGACGCCCCAGGTCGGTTGCGCAAGGACCATCACCTTGGGCATCTGGCGCATCTCGCGCCCGACGATGAATTTCTGCAGGTTGCCGCCCGACAGGCTTTGCGCCTTTGCGCCGCCGCCGCTGCAGCGCACGTCGAAGCCCGCGATGCACTGCGCGGCGAACGCGGCGGCCGATTCGAACATCACCAGGCCGTGGCGCAGCATGCCCTGCCGGTGCGCCGTCAGCAGCGCGTTTTCGGTCAAGGTCATCACCGGCACGGTGCCGCGTCCCAGGCGCTCCTCGGGGACATTCACCAGGCCGAGCTCGCGCCGGCGCGCGGCGCCGAGCCTGCCCACCGGCTGGCCCTCCAGGCGCACCGCGGCGGCCGCGGGCACGAGCCGCTCGCCGGTGATCGCTTCGAGCAGCTCGGCCTGGCCGTTGCCCGAGACACCGGCGATGCCGAAGATCTCGCCGAAATGCAGACGCAGGCTGACGTCCTTGAGCGCGGTACCGAAGGGCGGGTCTCCCGGCAGCGATAGCGCGGCGATCTCCAACGCCACCTCGGTCGGCGTGTGGCTGCGCCGCTGCATGCGTGGAAACTCCCGCCCGATCATCAGGCTCGCCAGGCTCGCCTCGGTTTCGGTGCGCGGGTCGACCTCGCCGACCCAGCGGCCGTTGCGAAAGATCGTCGCGCGATGGCACAGGCGCCGGATCTCGTCGAGCTTGTGGCTCACATAGATGATGGCGGTGCCTTCGGCGGAGAGCGTGCGCAGCGTCTCGAACAGCTGCTCCACCGCCTGCGGCGTCAGCACCGAGGTCGGCTCGTCCATGATCAGGAGCTTCGGCGACTGCAGCAGGCAGCGCACGATCTCGACGCGCTGGCGCTCGCCCACCGACAGCTCGTGCACCGGGCGCTGGGGATTGAGCGGCAGGCCGTAGCGCTGCGACACCTCGGTGATGCGCGCGGCGAGCGCCTTCAGATCGAAGGCCCCCGGAAGCGCGAGGGCGATGTTCTCGGCAACGGTGATCGACTCGAACAGCGCGAAGTGCTGGAACACCATGGCGATCCCCAGGGCGCGCGCCTCGCTCGGATTCTGAATGCGCGCAGGCAGCCCGTTCCATTCGACGCTGCCGGCATCGGGGCGCACCGCGCCGTAGATGATCTTCATCAGCGTGCTTTTGCCGGCGCCGTTTTCGCCCAGTACGGCGTGGATCTCGCCCGGCGCAACCGTGAGGTTGACGCCGTCGAGGGCGACGACAGCAGGGTAGGCCTTGCGAATATCGCGCAGGGCCAGCAGGGGTGACTTCATATGGACTTGTTTTTCAGGGGGCTGCAATAGGCATGCCAAGCGGCGCTCACCTCAATTACCTCCTTATCCGAACGACCCCGCACTGCTGCGGGGCAGCGTACGCCCGCATGCACTCCTTTGCGGCTCTTTTTCTCGAGCGAGTCGCTCATCCAGCGAGCAAAGCCACTGGCACGGGCCGTGCTCTATGCCGTCAGGGGTTTCATCTCGGTATTACAACTCAGGGAGAACAAGATGTCTGGTGATGTCCGCAATCCATCGCGCCGCAATCTATTGAGAGCTATGGGAGCCGCCGGCCTGGCCGGTGCGCTGGGGTCCGCGACCAGCCTGCGAGCCTTTGCCCAGGGCAAGAAGCTGGTCATCGGCGTCATTTATGTAGGACCGCGCGACGACTACGGCTACAACCAGGCGCAGGCGCAGGCGGCTGCGGCAATCAAGAAGATGCCGGGCATCACGGTGGTCGAGCAGGAGAAGGTGCCCGAGACCCAGGAGGTCCAGCGAGTCATGGCGTCCATGATCGAGCAGGACGGCGCCACGCTTATTTTCCCGACCTCCTTCGGCTACTTCGATCCGCACATGCTGAGAATGGCGGAGAAGTACCCGAAGGTGCGCTTCGCGCACTGCGGCGGCCTGTGGACCGAGGGCAAGCATCCCAAGAACACCGGCAGCTACTTCGGCTACATCGACGAGTGCCAGTACATCAACGGCATTGCCGCCGCCACGGTGAGCAAGTCGAAGAAGATCGGCTTCATCGCGGCGAAGCCGATCCCGCAGGTGCTGCGCAACGTCAACGCGTTCACGCTCGGCGCGAAAAGCGTCGATCCCAGGATCACCTGCCAGCTGATCGTCACCGGCGACTGGGCGTTGCCGGTGAAGGAAGCCGAGGCAGCCAACAGCCTGGTCGACCAGGGCGTCGACGTCATCACGTGCCACGTCGACAGCCCGAAGGTGGTGGTGGAGACCGCCGAGCGGCGCGGGATCTATGTGTGCGGCTATCACGCCAACCAGTCGGCGCTGGCGCCGAAAGGCTACCTGACCGGCGCCGAGTGGAACTGGCTCACGCCGTACACCGAGCTCACCAAGGAAGCCCTGGAAGGCAAGCCGATGAAGAACTTCATCCGCGGCGGCCTGAAGGAGGGCTACGTCAAGATGTCGCCCTACGGCAAGGCGGTGCCCGAGGCCGGCCGCAAGAAAGCCGACGCGGTCCTCGGCGAGATGAAGAAGGGGACCTACTCGGTGTTCAAGGGGCCGCTCAAGGACAACACCGGCAAGGAAATCATCCCCGCTGGCACCGCGTACAAACAGACTGAACCGGTCCTCGAGCAGATGAACTACCTGGTCGAAGGGGTCATCGGCTCGGTCTGAGGCAGCCGAGATGCTGCGCGCAAGCGAGGCGAGGCTGCGCTCGGCCGCCGAAGCCTTCGTCATCCCCGTGGCAGCGCTCGCCGCCGCCATGGTGCTGTTCGGCGTCTTCATGGCGCTCATCGGGCAGAACCCGCTCGAGGTCTATCGCCTCATCTGGCGCGGCGGATTCTCGAGCGGCTTCGCGTGGCAGAACACGCTGAGCCGCGCGGCGCCGCTGATCCTCACCGCGTTGTGCGTGGCGCTGCCGGCGCAGGCCGGCCTGATGGTGATCGCCGGCGAGGGCGCGCTGGTGCTCGGCGGGCTCGCCTCGGCGATGGTTGGCTACGCAATGGCCGGCGACGCGCCGCTCCTGGTGAAGCTCGCGATGGCGGTTTGCGGCATGCTGGCCGGCGGCTTGTGGGTCGCGTTCGCCGGCATGCTGCGCCAGTACCGCGGCGTCAACGAAACCATCTCCAGCCTGCTCTTCACGTACATCGCGATCGCGCTCTTCAACCATATGGTGGAAGGGCCGCTGCGCGATCCGGCGAGCCTCAACAAGCCCTCGACCCATCCGATCGGCGATGCCAGCATGCTCGGGCGCATCCCCGGCCTGGACGTGCACTGGGGACTCGCATTCGGCGTGCTGTTCTGCATCGCCATGTACGTGCTGGTGCGGCACACGACCTGGGGATTCGCGCTGCGCATCGTCGGCGGCAACCCGCGCGCGGCGCAGCTCGCGGGCCTGCCGCACTCGCGCCTGGTCGTGGCGGCGTGCTTTCTCGGCGGCGCCGCCGCGGGACTCGCCGGCATGGTGGAGGTTGCGGCGGTGCACGGCACTGCAAACGCTTCACTCATCGCCGGCTACGGCTATACCGGCATCCTGGTCGCCTTCATCGCGCGGCAGAACCCGATCGCGATCATTCCGGTGGCGATCCTGCTCGGCGGCATCGCCTCCTCCGGCGGCATGCTGCAGCGGCGGCTCGATCTGCCCGACGCCACGGTGCAGGTGCTGCAAGGCATGGCCTTTCTCATGATCCTCGCCGGCGAAACGATGTTCGGTCGCTTCAAAATCTTCCAGCCGAGGCAGGCCGCCGCATGAGCGACATCGGCTTATGGGGCGTCCCGCTCGCGGTGCTGGGCGGCGCGCTGCGCGTGAGCACGCCATTTCTTTTTGTCAGCCTGGGCGAGACCATCACCGAGCGCAGCGGCCGCATCAACCTCGGCCTCGAGGGCATTCTCGTGATGGGCGCGATGAGCGGCTACGCAGTGTCCTACTGGACCGGCAATGCCTGGGCGGGCGTGCTCGCCGCAGGCGTCGCCGGATTGGCTCTCGGGCTGCTGCACGGGCTGATCTGCAACCTGCCGCGGGTGAACGATATCGCGGTGGGCATCGGCATCATGCTGTTCGGCACCGGCCTCGCCTTTTTCCTCGGCAAGCCGTTCATCCAGCCGAAGGCGCCGAGCCTGCCGTCGATCTCCTTCGGCGACTGGAGCTCGCTGCCGCAGCTGCAATCCGCGCTGCAGGTGAATCCGCTGTTCCTCATCGGCATCGCGCTCGCCTTCTTCCTCGCCTGGGCGTTTCGCAGCACGCGCTGGGGCCTGGTGGTGCGCATGGTCGGCGACAACTCCGACGCCGCGCGCGCCATGGGCTACAAGCTCAACGTCGTGCGCACGCTCGCGACCGCCGCGGGCGGGTTCCTTTCGGGAATCGGCGGCTCGTTCCTTTCCCTGTACTACCCCGGCAGCTGGAGCGAAGGCCTGTCGAGCGGCCAGGGGCTGATGGCGGTGGCGCTGGTGATCTTCGCGCGCTGGAATCCGGTGAACTGCTTTTTCGCCGCGCTGCTTTTCGGCGGCGCCGGATCGCTCGGCCCGGCGCTGCAGTCCGTGGGCGTGACTACCGGCTACTACCTGTTCAACGCCGCGCCGTACCTGCTGACGCTCGGCATCATGATCGCAACCTGCTCGACCCGTCATGCGCTCGCCGGCGCGCCTGGCGAGCTGAGCATCAACCGGTAAGGGAGACTGGCATGAGCGGACTCGGCGGCCTCAACAAAACGCCCAATGGCGTGGTGCTCGGCATGGTGCAGCTGCAGCTTCCGGTGGTGAAGACGCCCGGCGAGCTCGCGGCGCAGACCGAGCGCATCTGCGCGCTGGTGGCGAAGGCGCGGCGCAACCTGCCGACGATGGACCTGGTCGTGTTCCCGGAGTACGCGCTGCATGGCCTGTCGATGGATACCCATCCGGCGATCATGTGCCGCCTGGACGGCCCGGAGGTCGCGGCGTTCAAGCGCGCGTGCGTCGAGAACCATATCTGGGGCTGCTTCTCGCTGATGGAGGCGAATCCGCACGGCAACCCCTACAACAGCGGAATCATCATCGACGATCAGGGCGCGCTGAAGCTCTATTACCGCAAGCTTCATCCCTGGGTGCCGGTCGAGCCCTGGGAGCCCGGCAATCTCGGCATCCCGGTGTGCGACGGGCCGAATGGCTCGAAGATCTCGCTGATCATCTGCCACGACGGCATGTTCCCCGAGATGGCGCGCGAAGCCGCGTACAAGGGCGCCGAAATCCTGATCCGCACCGCCGGCTACACCGCGCCGATCCGCCACAGCTGGAAGCTCACCAACCAGGCGAACGCCTTCAGCAACCTGATGCTCACCGCGAGCGTCTGCATGTGCGGCTCGGACGGCACGTTCGACTCTATGGGCGAAGGCATGTTCGTCAATTTCGACGGCACGCCGCTGGTCGAGGGCGGCTCGCGCGCCGACGAGATCATCACCTGCGAGCTGCGGCCGGATCTGGTGCGCGAGGCGCGCTGCCACTGGGGCGTCGAGAACAACATCTACCAGCTCGGCCATCGCGGCTACGTCGCGGTGAGCGGCGGCGCGCGCGATTGTCCCTATACCTATATGAAGGACCTGGTGGCGGGGCGCTACCGCCTGCCCTGGGAAGATGAAGTGCGGGTCACCGACGGCACGTCGTGCGGCTTCGCTCCCCCGATGCGCGCCAAGGCGCTCGCGAGCTGAAGCCGTGACGCTCGACCCCGGGCTGATGCGCCTCAAGCCGGAGCACGCGGTGGCGCCGCAGCACGCGCTCGGCGTCGAGGTGCTGCACATGACCAAGCGCTTCGGCAGCTTCGTCGCGCTCGACGACGTGTCGATCAAAGTCGCGCCCGGCTCGTTCCACGCGCTGCTCGGGGAGAACGGCGCCGGCAAGAGCACGCTGGTCAAGTGCCTGGTCGGCTTCTACCGGCCCGATCACGGACAGATCCAGATCGACGAGCACGAGGCGAAGATCCGTGCGCCGCACGATGCGCACGCCCTGGGCATCGGCATGGTCTACCAGCACTTCACGCTGGTGCCGAGCATGACCGCCGCCGAGAACCTGGTGATGTCGCGCGCCGACGTTCCCGCGGTGATCCGCTGGGGCGAGGAGCGCGAGCGCCTCGCGGCCTTCATGCAAACCGTGCCGTTCAAGATTCCGCTGGACCGGCCGGTCTCGGGCCTCGCCGCGGGCGAGAAGCAGAAATTGGAGATCCTCAAGCAGCTTTATTTGTCCTGCCGCTTCATGATTCTCGACGAGCCGACGTCGGTGCTAACGCCGAGCGAGGCCGACGAGGTGCTCGGCGTGCTGAAGGACCTGACGCGCGCCGGCGCGGTGACCATCCTCATGATCACGCACAAGTTCCGCGAGGTGATGGCGTTTGCCGACGCCGCTTCGGTGCTGCGCCGC
The DNA here is from genome assembly GCA_036394655.1 of Burkholderiales bacterium. Taxonomy (GTDB): domain Bacteria; phylum Pseudomonadota; class Gammaproteobacteria; order Burkholderiales; family SG8-39; genus SCGC-AG-212-J23. Next base: position 8,228 of record DASWER010000222.1, on the reverse strand, counting down.
GGCCGCCTGACCGGCGGCGGCCTGATCGCCGAGCTCGATGCGGCACGCCTTGCCGAGATGATGGTCGGCTCGCGCGAGATCCCGCACGCGAACGCCACGAAGCTCCAGCACACGCCCAGTGAGCCGCGGCTGGTCATCGAGGATCTGGTGGTGCACGACGACGCCGGACGCGTCGCGGTCGATCGATTGAGCCTTGCGGTGCGCGGCGGCGAAATCCTCGGCATCGCCGGCGTCTCGGGCAACGGCCAGCGCGAGCTGGTCCAGGCGCTCGTCGGCCAGCGGCGGCACACGGCCGGCGAGATCCGCGTCGCCGGCGAGCTCTACGGCGCCACGCGCAACGAGATCCGGCGCCACAAGACGTTCAGCCTGCCCGAGGAGCCGCTGCGCAACGCCTGCGTGCCGAGCATGAGCGTGGCCGAGAACATGGCGCTGCGCACCTTCGACCGTGCGCCGCTCGCCTCCGGCATCTGGCTGCGCGGTGCGCAGATCGAGGCGCAGGCGCTGCGCTTCATCGAGCAATTCAAGGTCGCGACGCGCGGGCCGCTCGCCCGCATGGACACGCTTTCCGGCGGCAACGTGCAGCGCGCGGTGCTCGCGCGCGAGCTCTCCGAGCGCGCTTCGGTGCTGGTGGTGGCGAATCCGGTGTTCGGCCTCGACTTCGCCGCGGTCGCCGAGATTCACGACCGCATCGTCGCGGCGCGCAACGACGGCGCCGCAGTGCTGCTGGTCTCCGAGGATCTGGACGAGCTGCTCGAGCTGTCCGATCGGTTGACGGTGATCTTCGATGGCCGCCTGGTCTACGAGGTTGCCTCGGCCAAGGCCGAGATCCCGGTGATCGGCCGCTACATGGCCGGGCATGCGGAGGCCGCGGCATGATGCGCGTGCGTGCCCGGCCTTTCGACTACGCGTTCGAGCCTCGCAGCAGCGCGCTCGTCATCATCGACATGCAGCGCGACTTCCTCGAAAGCGGCGGCTTCGGCGCGGCGCTCGGCAACGATGTGGCGCGACTTACCGCCATCGTTCCCACGGTCAAGGCCTTGCTCGAGGCTTGCCGGCGCGCGGGCCTCATGATCATCCACACCCGCGAGGGCCACCGCGCCGATCTTTCCGACTGCCCGCCGGCAAAGCGCATGCGCGGCAGCCCGAAGCTGCGCATCGGCGATGCCGGGCCGATGGGCCGCATCCTGGTCATCGGCGAGCCGGGTCACGCCATCGTGCCCGAGCTCGCCCCGCGCGCCGGCGAAATCGTCATCGACAAGCCCGGCAAAGGCGCCTTCTACGCCACTGCGCTCGGCGACATCCTGCGTTTGCGGGGCATCACGCAGCTGCTGTTCGCCGGCGTGACCACCGAGGTGTGCGTGCAGACCAGCCTGCGCGAGGCGAACGATCGCGGCTACGACTGCCTGCTGGTCGAGGACGCGACCGAGAGCTACTTCCCGGAGTTCAAGCGCGCCACCCTCGAGATGATCGTGGCGCAGGGCGGCATCGCCGGATGGAGCGCGCCCTGTGCAGCGGTGCTCGAAGCGCTAAGCGGAAACGCCCTGGTGCGCTAGGACGGAGCGCAGCGCTTGTACCACTGTCTTCGAGTCGCTGGTGGCTCCGAACACTCCGCCCTGCTTGCCGATCATCGAGATGGCGGCGAGGTGGTTGTTGTAGTCCGTGGCCGCGGTGCCGTCGGTGAGCATCAGGCACTCGAAGCCGCGATCGTTGGCCTCGCGCATCGTCGTGTGCACGCACACGTCAGTCGTGATCCCCGAGAGGATGAGATGGCTGATACCAAGCGTGCGCAGGATGTGCTCGAGATCGGTGGCGTAGAAGCTGCCCTTGCCCGGCTTCTCGATGATGATCTCGCCGGGCTTCGGGTAGAGTTCCGGGATGATGTCCCAGCCCTTCTCGCCGCGCACCAGGATGCGCCCCGCCGGCCCGAGCTCGCCAATTCCGGCGCAGACCTTCTTGCTGCGCCAGGCCTTGTTGGCCGGCAGATCCACCAGCTCGGGACGGTGACCTTCCCTGGTGTGGATGATGTGCATGCCGGGAACCTGGCGCGCAACCTCGAGCACGGCGCGGATCGGCTCGATGGCGCTGCGCGTAAGGCCGATGTCGTAGCCCATCCCGTCCACGTAGCCGCCAGGCCCGCAGAAGTCGATCTGCATGTCGATCACCACGAAAGCAACGCGGCCGGGACTGATGGCGCCATCGAAGGGCCAGTGGTAGGGCTCTGCCTCGACACTGAATCGTTTCATGGTTCGCTCCCTTGACCGACGCTAAAGCAAATTCCAAGCCAATAGACGCTGCGACGGTCGCCGCGCTGGCGCAGCTCATGGACCTCGAGCTCTCCGCAGCGCGCCTTGCGCAAGTCGTGCTGCAGCTTCAGAGAATACAGGCGGTAGCCGCGCCGGTGCTCGACGCGCCGCTCGAGCCTCAGGATGAGCAGGCACCGGTTTGGCGTCCATGATTGCCGCAACGCTCGCCAATATCCGGGCGAAGGACGCCGCGATCAACGCCTTCACCGAGGTGACCGAGGCGCGCGCCCTGCGCCGCGCGAAGTCGCTCGATGGTCCCTTGGCCGGCGTGGCGTTCGCGGTGAAGAATCTTTTCGACCTCGAAGGCGTCACCACGCTCGCCGGCTCGAAGATCAACCGCGACCTTCCTCCGGCGCGCAAGGATGCGACGCTGGTCGCGCGCCTCGAAGCGGCCGGCGCGGTTTGCGTGGGCGCGCTCAACATGGACGAGTACGCCTACGGCTTCACTACCGAGAACAGCCACTACGGCCCGACGCGCAATCCGCACGACCCCGAGCGCATCGCCGGTGGCTCCTCCGGCGGATCCGCCGCTGCGGTCGCGGCGGGTATGGTTCCGCTCACGCTCGGCACCGACACCAACGGCTCGATCCGCGTGCCGGCGTCGCTGTGCGGCGTCTGGGGCCTCAAGCCCACCTACGGCAGGCTGTCGCGCAGCGGAGTCTTTCCCTTTGTCGCCAGCCTCGACCACGCTGGACCCTTCGCCGCCTCGCTCAGTCTCCTCGCGGCCGCGTACGACGCCATGCAGGGGCCCGATGCCTCGGACCCGGCCTGCGCGAACCGGCCGATCGAGCCGGTATCGAAGCTGGTCGACGCCGGCATCGGCGGCCTGCGCATCGGTCTCGCCACTGGCTACTTCGAGCAGAACTGCGAGCCCGCAGTCTTCGAGCTCATGCGGCGCGCCGCGCAAAGCCTGGGCGCGGTGAGGGACGTGGAAATTCCCGATGCGGCACTGGTGCGAGCGGCGGCGTTCACCATCACCGCGTCCGAATCGGCGCAGCTGCATCTGCCGAATCTGCGCGTGCGCCTCGAGGACTTCGAGCCCCTGATCCAGGACCGCCTGCTCGCCGGCGCTCTGATTCCCGCATCCTGGTACCTGAAGGCGCAACGCGTGCGCCGGGCCTGCTACAACAAGATCATGCGCCTGTTCGAATCGCTCGACGTGATCCTCGCGCCGGCCACGCCGCGCCCTGCGCATCGCATCGGCCAGGAAATATTTTCCGTTCGCGGGCGCGAGCTGCCGGCGCGCGCGAGCGTCGGCATGCTGACGCAGCCGATCTCCGCCATCGGCCTGCCGGTGGTCTGCGCGCCGGTGGCAAAAATACACAACCTGCCGATCGGCATGCAGGTGATCGCCGCGCCATGGCGTGAGGACCTTTGCTTCCGCGTTGCAGGAGCCCTGAAATGCAAGTGAACCTTCCCGAGGTGGTGGCGGAAGTCACCGCGGTTTTCCAGCGCTACGAGAAGGCGCTGAACGACAACGACGTCGGGGTGCTCGACGAGCTTTTCTGGGATGCGCCGCAGGTGGTGCGCTACGGCATCCGCGAGCAGCTCTACGGCGCCGCCGAGATCCGCAGCTTTCGCGTCGGACGCCCCACCATCGATCTGCGCCGCGAGATCACGCGCCTCACGATCACCAGCTTCGGGCACGATTTCGCCGTCGCGAGCTGCGAGTACCGGCGCCTGGCTTCGCAGCGCCTCGGACGGCAGATGCAGACCTGGATCCGTACCGGGCAAGGCTGGCGCGTCGCCGCCGCGCACGTCAGCCTGCTGCTCGAGGACAAGTGACGCGGCAGATCCGCGAGTTCGTCGCCGCGCATCACGCGCAGCAAATTGATTTTCTCGCCGCGCTGGTGCAGCAGCCTTCCGACAACCCGCCGGGGGATTGCGCGCCGCACGCGGAGCGCGCCGCGCAGCTCCTCGCGCAGCTTGGATTCACGGTGGAACGCGACCCGGTACCCCAGGACGTCGCGCGCGCCGCCGGAATGGTGAGCGCGACCAACCTCATCGTGCGCGAGCGCTTCGGCAGCGGCCCGGTGATCGCGCTCAACGCGCACGGCGACGTGGTGCCGCCGGGGCTGGGTTGGAGCACCGAGCCGTACGGCGCGCAGATCCGCGAAGGCGTGATGTACGGGCGCGGCGTTGCGGTGTCGAAGTCCGACTTCGCGACCTATGCCTACGCGCTGCTCGCCCTGAAGGCGGCGCGCGTGCCGCTCGCGGGAACGGTCGAGCTGCATTTCACCTACGACGAGGAGACCGGCGGCGAGATCGGCCCCAAGCGTCTGCTGCAGACCGGGCTATCGAAGCCCGACTACGCCATCAGCGCCGGCTTTTCCTACGGCATCACCACCGCGCACAACGGCTGCCTGCACCTCGAGGTCGAGGTGACCGGAAAATCGGCCCACGCCGCGCGTCCCGACACCGGCATCGACGCGCTGGAAGCCGCGGTCGGCATCCTGGCGGATCTCTACAACTGGAGAAAGACCCTCGCCGCGCGGCGCTCGACCTTTCCCGGCATCGAAAGCCCGACGCTGGTTGTCGGCCTGATCTCCGGCGGCATCAACACCAACGTCGTTCCCGACAGCGTCAAGTTCCGCATCGACCGGCGCATCATCCCGGACGAGGATCCACAACGCGCCGAGCTCGAGCTCGGCGAACAGCTGGCGGCATTTGCCGCCAAGTGGCCGCTGGTGAAATGCACCACGCGCCGCATCCTGCTCGCCGCTCCGCTGACGCCGATCGCCGGCCAGGAGCGGCTGGTCGAGGCGCTCCAGCGCCACGCCCGCGAGGTGCTCGGCGAGACGATCGCGGCGCATGGCGTGCCGATCTACACCGATGCGCGCCACTATCGCGCCGCCGGAGTCCCGGTGGTGCTCTACGGCGCCGGGCCGCGCACGCTGCTCGAAGCGAACGGCCACCGCGCTGATGAAAAGCTCAAGCTCGACGACCTGCGCAAGGCCACCGAGATCGTCGCGTCCGCCCTGGCCGACCTCCTGCAACCGCGCTGAGCTATTTCACGCGGCCGATCACGCCCTCGGCGTACCAGTCGAACTTGCCCATGTCGGAGTTCTCCATCTTCTCTCCGGCGCGCAGGGCATAGGCTCCGGTGTTGTCCTTGATCGGCCCGGTGAAGGGCGTGAAGCCGTCGGCCACCCTGGCGGCCGCGGCGTCGACGGCGTCGCGCACGTTTTGCGGCACGGCATCGCCGAAGGGCGCCACCACCAGCATCTTTTCGCGCAGCCCGAGCCGGACCATTTTGCCCTTGAAGGTGCCGTTGACGACCTGCTGCGCCGTCTCGGTCATGTAAGGCCCCCAGTTGAAGCCCAGGCCGGTGATCCAGCCCTTTGGCGCAAGCGCGCGCGCCTCGATCGACTGGAAACCGATCGAATAGACGCCGCGGTTCTCGGCGATCTGGATCACCGTCGCCGGCGAGTCGACGTGCATGGTGACGAGGTCCGCGCCCTGGTCGATCAGCGCGTTGGCGGCGGCGGCCTCCTTCACCTTGTCCGACCATCCTCCGGTGACCACCACGCGCGTCTGGAACTTCGGATTCACCGAGCGCGCGCCGAGGTGGAAGGCGTTGATGTTGCCGATCACATAGCCGATCGGCACGCCGGCGACGAATCCGGCCTTGCCCGCCTTGGACATGTGCCCGGCCGCCACGCCGAGGACGTACCAGGCGGTCTGCGTCGCGCCGAAGAAATTGCCGAAATTGTCGCGCAGCATCCAGCCGCCGGCGTGGACGAAGGCGACTTGCGGATGCGACCGGGCGAGATTGAACGCGAACTCCTGGTGGCCGAAGCTGGTCGCCATGATCAGCTTCGCGCCCTTCGCGATCATCGCCGCCATGACGCGCTGCGCCTCCGCGCTTTCCGGGACGTTCTCGGCTTCCAGCACGTTGGCGCCCGTCGCCTTGCGCAGCGCCTCGACGCCATCCTTCATCGCCCGGTTGTAGCCGTAGTCGTTGGCGGTGCCGATGTAGATGACACCGACGGTGAGCGGCGGCTTGTCCTGGGCGCGAACCGGACTGGCAAGCGCCAGCACGCAGATGAGAATTTTCAGCATGGGCTTCTCCGTTTGAGAATCATTCGACGCCGCGATAGGGACGACCGAGCGCGGCGGGCGCGGCGAGCCGGCCGCGCTTTCCGGTCAGAGGCAATACGGCCAGCGTGAGGAGGTAAGGCAGCATGTTCATGACGAACGGCGAAACATCCACCCCGTGCGCCTGCAGCTGCAGCTGCGACGCTTCGGCGCCGCCGAAAACCAGCGCGCCGGCCACCGCGCCCCACGGATTCCAGCGCGCGAACATCACCAGCGCGATGGCGATGAAGCCGCGGCCCCCGGTCATGCCTTCGGCCCACGTATAGGCGACGCCAAGCGCGATATGCGCGCCGGCCAGCGCCGAGAGGATGCCGCTCAGCGCGATGGCCTGGTACTGCAGCCGCCTGCGGTTGCAGCCGGCGGCAAAGGCCGCCGTCGGATTTTCTCCGACCGCGCGCAGCTGCAAGCCCCAGCGCGTGGCCGAGAGCCCCCAGGCGATGAGCGCCGTCAACGGCAACACCAAGGCGACGAGCGCGTCCATGCGGGCGAGCGAGGGCAGTCCTGGCATCACCGCGCCGACGAATGGATTGCCGATGAGCGCGCTCACCCCCAGGCCCAGCAACAGCAGGCTCAGCCCGGCGGCAAGCTGGTTCGCCGCGCAGTCGACCACCGCGTAGGCGAACACCAGGCTGATCAGCGCGCCGGCGAGCGCCGCGGCGAGCACGCCGAAGTATGGGTTGCCGCTCATCGCGCCCACGGCGCACGCGCAGGCTGCGCCGGCCAGCATCACGCCTTCGACGCCGAGATTGATGATCCCGGCGCGCTCGCCAACGATCTCGCCGAGCGCGGCATAGAGCAGCGCGGTGCCGGCGGCGACCGAGGCAATGAGGAGTGCGGCGATCATCTGCGCCGGCCTGCGCACAGCACGCTGAAGAGGATGGCCGCCATCAGGATATTCACCACGGCAAACGGCACCCGCTGGGTGATCTGCAGGATGTCGCCCACCGAGCTGATCAGCGCGAAGAGCAAGGCCATTCCGGCAATCGCGCGCGCGCTCGGGCCCGCCAGCCACGCGACGAGAAAGCCCATGTAGCCATAGCCCGGCGAGACCTCGGCGACCAGGCGGCCCTGGATCGCGCTCACTTCCGCCATGCCGGCGAGCCCGGCGATGCCGCCGCCGAGCGCCATGCACAGCAGGACATAGGCGCGCACCGGCAGCCCGAGGTGCTGCGACGCGCTCCGGTTGGCGCCGATCGCGCGCATCTCGAGTCCCCAGCGCGTGCGATGGAACACGTAGGCGAAAACCGCGAGGCAGGCGAGCGCGATCAGCAATCCCGCGTGCAGGCGCGTGTTCGGCAGGACCGGCAGCGTCGCGGCTTCGGCGAGGCGCGGCGACTGCGGATACGACGAGCTCTCGGGACTGCGCCACGGCCCGAAGATCTGATAAGCGACGGCGAGCGGCGCGACATAGTTGAGCAGCAGCGTGGTGATCGCCTCGTTCGCCACGCCAGCGACACGCATCAGCGCGGGAACGAGCGCCCAGATGGCGCCGCCGATGAAACCCGCGGCGATGGTGGCGGGCAGCAGCAGCCACGAGGGCGCCTGCGCGAGGTGCAGCGCGGCGCCGGTCGCGAACAGCGCGCCCATGTAGATCTGGCCTTCGCCGCCGACGTTGAAGAGCCCGATGCGCGCCGGAATCGCCACCGCGAGCGCCGCCATCACCAGCGGGCCCATGCGTACGAAGAGCTCGGTGAATCCCTCGAGGCTGCCGAGCACGTACGCGCCGGTGTCGAGGTAGGCCTGCAGCGGATGCTTCCCCGCAATGCCCAGGATCAGGCCGAAAGCGGTGAACGCCGCGAGCCCGATCCACGCCGCGCGCCAAAAGGT
>DASWER010000221.1:0-5128 GCA_036394655.1 Burkholderiales bacterium | reverse complement strand
GCTCGAGACCCGCGGCGAGGCGATCCCGTTCTTCACCGGCTTCGGCGCCACCGAGACCGCGCCGCACACGCTCGGCCGGCACTGGGAGACCGACGACGCGGCGAACATGGGCATCCCGCCGCCGGGCGTCGAGATGAAGCTCGTGCCCCTGGAAGGAAGCTACGAAGCGCGGCTCAAGGGCCCGCACGTCACGCCCGGCTATTGGCGCGAGCCGGAGCTGACGCGGCAGGCCTTCGACGAGGAGGGCTACTACCGGCTCGGCGACGCTTTCAGCTTCGCGGATGCCGACGCTCCGGCGAAGGGCCTGCTCTATCAGGGCCGCCTCGCCGAGGATTTCAAGCTCGCCACCGGCACGTGGGTGCATGTCGGCGCCTTGCGCGCCGCGTTCATCGAGCATTTCGCGCCGCTGGTGCGCGATGTGGTGATCGCCGGCGACCGGCGCGACGAGCCGGCCGCGCTGATTTTTCCCGCCGATGACGTCGCCATCGATGCGCTGCGCGAGCGCCTGCGCTCATTCGCCGCGCGAAGCACCGGCAGCTCGAACCGCATCCGCCGCGCTCTCGTGCTGGATGAGCCGCCTTCGCTAGACTCTGGCGAGATGACCGACAAGGGCTCGATCAACCAGCGCGCCGTGCTTTCGCGCCGCGCGGCGCTGGTCGAGGAACTGTACGCAGGTTCACCGAGGGTACTCACCGCATGAATCTCGACCAGCTCGTGGCGATCGACGTCCATACGCATGCGTGGAAGTCGGCGCTTGCCGTCGACGACAAGCTGACCGAATCGCAGGAGGCGATGGGGCGCTATTTCCGCTACCAGCCGCAGCACCAGACGGTGCCGGAAATGGCGGAGATGTATCGCAAGCTCAGGATGGCGTTCGTCGTGTTCACCGTCGACGCCGGCAAGAACCCGAGCCGCAAGATCACCAACGAGGAGATCGCCGAGCTCGCGCACAAGCACTCGGATGTCGCGATCCCGTTCGCCAGCATCAATCCGCACCGCGGCGCCGAGGGCGTGAGCCAGGCGCGGCGCCTGATCAAGGATTACGGCGTGCGCGGCTTCAAGTTCCACCCGTCGGTGCAGGAATTCTTTCCCAACGACCGCATCGCCTATCCGCTCTATGAAGCAATCGCCGAGGCGAAGCTGCCGGCGCTGTTCCACACCGGCCAGACCGGCGTCGGTGCGGGAACGCGCGCGGGTGGCGGCATCCGCATCAAATATTCCAATCCGCTGTTCCTGGACGATGTCGCGGTCGATTTTCCCGACATGCCGATCATCCTCGCGCATCCCTCGTTTCCCTGGCAGGAGGAGGCGCTCTCGGTGGCGACGCACAAGCCGCAGGTCTACATCGACCTGTCGGGCTGGTCGCCGAAGTATTTCCCGCCGATCCTGATCCAGTATGCGAACACGCTGTTGAAGGAGAAGATCCTATTCGGCTCGGACTACCCGGTGCTCGCGCCCGAGCGCTGGATCGAGGAGTTCGACAAGCTGCCGATCAAGCCGGAAGTGCGGCCACTGATCCTGAAGCAGAATGCGGCACGGCTCTTGAAGTTGGCCCCCTGATAAGGGGGCCGTGAGCCGAAGGCGAGCGGGGGGTTTCTGGAATTACGAATGAAAATACTTGCCCTTGTCGTGGTGCTCGCGGCGCTCATCGTGTCGGGCATCCACCCGCACGACCGCGCGACCTGGTGGATGGAGGTCGCGCCGGTGCTGATCGTTGTGCCGATCCTCATTGCCACCTGTGAGCGCTTTCCGCTCACCGGCCTTTTGTATGCATTGATAACCGTGCATGCGCTCGTGCTGATTCTCGGCGGCGCATACACCTACGCGCGAGTGCCGCTCGGCTTCTGGCTGCAGGACTGGCTCATGCTCGAGCGCAATCCGTACGACCGCATCGGGCACTTCATGCAGGGCCTGGTGCCGGCGCTCGCGGCGCGCGAGATCCTGCTGCGCGGCGGCTACGTCAACGGCCGGCGCATGGCCGCCTTCCTCTCTGTCTGCGTGGCGCTCGCCGTGAGCGCGTTCTATGAGCTGGTCGAATGGTGGGCCGCGCTCGCGCTGGGGGAGGGCGCCGACCAGTTCCTCGGCACGCAGGGCGATCCGTGGGACACGCAGTGGGACATGTTCTGCGCGCTGCTCGGCGCGAGCTTCGGGCTCACCGTGCTCGCGCGTCTCCAGGATGCGCAGATCCGCGCACTGAACTCCCGGCCGGTCCGCGTCCTCTAATCGGCATGCCTGTTCGCGCCGAAATCCATGAAGGTGTCGTGCCGGTGAAGGTCTACACCGCCGAGATCGAGGCCACCGCGCGCCAGCAGCTCGTCAACATCTCGCGCCTGCCGATCGTGCACCACCACGTCGCCGCGATGCCCGATGTGCACCTCGGCATCGGCGCCACCGTCGGCTCGGTGATCCCGACGAAGCAGGCCATCATCCCGGCGGCGGTCGGCGTCGACATCGGCTGCGGCATGATCGCGCGGCGCCTTTCGCTTACCGCGAACGAGCTGGACGAGCCCTCGCTGCGCAAGGTGTTCAACCAGATCAGCCGCGATGTTCCAGTGGGCTTCGACAGCCACAAGGACCGTGATGCGCGCACCGAGGCGGCCAGGGGATTCAAGAAGGGGCTCACCAAAATCATGGAGCGCCATCCCGGCATCGGCAAGCGCGTGAGCAAGCGCACGAGCTGGGTGCACCAGCTCGGCACGCTCGGCGGCGGCAATCACTTCATCGAGGTCTGCCTGGACCAGGAGAGCCGCGCGTGGGTGATGCTGCATTCGGGGAGCCGCGGTATTGGCAACGCCATCGGCTCGTACTTCATTGAATTGGCCAAAAGGGACGCCGAGCGCACGCAGCTCCAGCTGCCCGATCGCGACCTCGCCTACTTCCCCGAGGGCGCGAAGCACTTCGACGATTACGTCGACGCGGTCGGCTGGGCGCAGGACTACGCGCGCGTCAATCGCGCCGAGATGATGGAGCTGGTGATCGACGCGCTGCATCGCCACCTGCCGTCGTTCGAGGCGACCGACGAGGCGGTCAACTGCCACCACAATTACGTCGAGCGCGAGGTGCATTACGGCGAGCCGGTGTGGCTCACGCGCAAAGGCGCGATCCGCGCTCGGCGCGGCGAGCTTGGCATCATTCCCGGCAGCATGGGCGCGCGCAGCTACATCGTGCGCGGCAAGGGCAACGCCGAGAGCTTCGACTCCTGCGCGCACGGCGCCGGCCGCCGGATGAGCCGCAACGCAGCGCAGAAGGCATTTTCCGTCCAGGATCTGGAGCGGCAGACCGAAGGCGTCATCTGCCGCAAGGACAAAGGCGTGCTCGACGAAATCCCCGGCGCCTACAAGAACATCGACGAGGTGATGGCCAACCAGTCCGACCTGGTCGACGTAGTGCATACCCTGAAGCAGGTCCTCTGCGTCAAAGGCTGAATTCGGGGACGGAGCCCGAACTAATTCGGGCTCCGTCCCCGAATTATGTTCGGCTCACGCTTGTGCTGGGCCTGGTGATGGCGATCGGTCCGCTGGCCATCGACATGTACCTGCCGGCGCTGCCGACGCTGCAGGTCGAGTTCGCGGCAAGCGCGGCGCGCGTGCAGCACACCCTATCGGCGTATCTCCTCGGCCTCGCGCTCGGGCAGCTCGGCTTCGGTCCGATCGCCGATCGCTACGGCCGAAAGGCGCCGCTGATGGGCGGCATCGCGGTCTTCGCGCTTGCCTCCGTGGGCTGCGTGCTCGCGGGCAGCATCGATGACTTCGTGGCGCTGCGCTTCGCGCAGGCGCTGGGCGGCGCTTCGGGGATGGTGGTGATCCGCGCCGTGATCCGCGACCGCTTCGACGAGATCCAGTCGGCGCGCGTGCTGTCTCTCATGATGCTGGTGATGGGCGCGGCGCCGATCCTGGCGCCGCTCGGCGGCGGCTGGCTGCTGGTGCACGGCTCGTGGCACTGGATCTTCGGCTTCCTCGCCGCGTTTGCGCTGCTGTGCCTGCTGCTGGTGGGCCTGTATCTCGAGGAGTCGCATCCGGTGCATCTGCGCAGCGCATCGCTCCTGCACTCGCTCGCCGGTGCGCTGCCGCTGTTCGCCGACCGGCGCTTCTTCGGGCCGACGCTGGTTTTCATCGCGCCGTTCGGTGCGTTCTTCGCCTATCTGGCGGCGGCGCCCTTCGTCTACATCCAGTACTTCGGCGTGCCGGCGCAGCAGTTCGGCTGGTATTTCGGCGCCGGTGCCGCGAGCTTCATCACGATGTCGCAGCTCAACCGCAGGCTGGTTTCGCGCCATGGCACGCGGCGCGTCCTCGGGTGGGGCGTATTCGGGGTTGCCGCCGGCGCGGCGGCGCTACTTGGCTGCGCGCTGACCGGTCTGTTCGGCTTCGCCGGCGTGTTCCTTCCGATCTTCGTCATGATCGGCGCGGTCGGCTTCATCGCTTCGAATGGCGCCTCGATAGCGATGGCGCCCTTCGGCGCGCGCGCCGGCGTCGCTTCATCGCTGCTCGGCGCGACGCAGTCCGCGTTCGGCGTTCTGGCGAGCGCGGCGGTCGGTTGGGTCGGCGGCAGCGGCCCGGCGCCGATGGCGACGGTGATGTTCGCCTGCGCCGTGATTTCGTTGGTCGGCTTCTTCCTCTTCGTCAGGAAACGCAGCTAGAAGCGATAGAAGGCCGCGGGGTTGTCGACCATGACCTTTCGGCGCATCGCGTCGTCGCTGATCCAGTCGCCGAAGGCGTCAACCAGGTCGCCGTCGTTCGGATTGGCCACGTACTTGTTCGGATGCGGCCAGTCCGTGCCCCACATGACGTGCTCGGGTGCCGCGGCAATCAGCGCCTGCGCCATCGGCTTCACGTCGTCGTAAGGCGGCAGGTCGCCGCGGCTGACGCGGTTGGCGCCGGAGATCTTGATCCAGGTGTTGCCGCCGCGCGCGAGCTCGAGCAGCGCCTGGAAGCCGGGCGCTTTCACGCCGGCGGTCGCGCTCTGGTAGGCGAAATGCGCGATCGACATATGGATCCGCAGGCCGGTGAAGAGCGGCATCAGCTCGACGATGTCCTTCCCCGGGAACAGGAATTCCAGGTGCCAGCCCATGGGTGCGATGCGCGCCGTGAGCTCCGGGATGTCGCTGAACGAGATCGGCATGCCGCCCTTG
>DASWER010000220.1:0-10176 GCA_036394655.1 Burkholderiales bacterium | reverse complement strand
GCGCCGCCGCCCTCGGCGCGCCTCGCCGGCGCGCTGTCGCTGGCGATCTGGATCAGCGTGATCGCCTGCGGCCGGCTGCTCGCCTACTTCTAAAACCCGATCTTGGTGCGGCGCTTGCCGTGCCCGGGCTGGACGTCGTCGGGGCCGACTTCGCTGCGCCCGGCGAGCTTGGCATTGCCGAAGGCCGACTGGATCGTGCGGCGCATCTCGCGCGGCGCGAGGCCGGCGAGCTTCTCCAGCGTCGCCGGGCTCGGCGCCTCGGGGAACTGGCGGCCCCAGTCGTGGGCGTTGCGCACCTCGCTGTAGATGCTGTCGGCGATGCGCATCGAGCCCGCTTCATCCGGCGGCTCGATCTCGTAGACGGTGAGGCGATTGACCAGTGGGTCGGGGATGCGCGCGGCGTCGTTGGCGGTGGCGAGCCACACCGCGCCCGAGGCGTCGATCGGCAGCTCGACGAACTCGTCGACGAAGCGCGTCGCGGTCTGGATCTCGAGCAGCTCGTAGAGCGCGCCGAGCGGGTCGTACTGGCCGTCGGAGCTCGCCTTGTCGAGCTCGTCGACCACGATCACCGGGTTGGCGTACTCGCCATTGAGAAAGGTGTCGAACACCTTGCCCGGCTTGGCGTTCTTCCACTGCGAAGACGCGCCGGACAGCACCCAGCCGGCGGTGAGCGAGCTCATCGGCACAAAGCCGAACCCGGTGCCCAGAAGGTGTGCGAGCTTGCGCGCGAAGTGCGTCTTGCCGATGCCCGGCTCGCCGAGCAGCAGCATCGGCGGCAGCTCGATCGAGTCGTTCGAGTCGACGCACAGCGCGAGGTGCTTGCGGATGTCCTCGAGCACCGCGGTGAAGTTCGGCAGCTCCTCGAACAGGCTCTCCATCTCGGGCAGCGCGGAGGGCTTGACGGTGAAGCGCTGGCCGCCCAGGCGCAGCATCTTTTCATAGACGGCGCGCAGCGCGTCGTTGGCCGAGGGTGCGAGATCCTGGAGGGCTTTCTCGACGGCGGGGACGTCGTAGACGTCTTTGAAACCTGCGATCGGAATCGTCACGGTTGCCGACATTGAACACCTCTCTTTGACTTCTTATTAGCAGGTGCATCTAGTCCGAGTGAAAAAGCTAACATGATGCTCTCGTCGAAGCAAACTCCGCGCCTAGCAGTGAGACCGTGCGACTGCCAATCGGCTACAGTGGTCGCATGCCAGCTACAACGCGCGAGCAGTTCCAGAGTTTCGGCGCTGGACACTTGCCGGGACATCTCGGTGTGGAAATCCTCACGGTGAGTCGCGAGGCGGTCGAGAGCCGCATGGGCGTGCAAAAGAACGTGATGGCGCCCAACGGCTACCTGCACGCGGCATCGATCGTCGCGCTTGCCGACACGAGCTGCGGCTACGGCTGCATTGCGACGCTGCCCGAAGGCGCGAGCGGCTTCACCACCATCGAGCTCAAGGCGAACTTTCTCGGCACCGCGCGCGACGGCGCGATCTTCTGCCGCGCAACCCCGGTGCATCTCGGGCGCACTACCCAGGTCTGGGATGCGGCGGTCAGCGCCGAAGCGAGCGGCGCGAAGATCGCGCTGTTTCGCTGCACGCAGATGGTCCTGTGGCCCAAGTAGACAGCCCAGCGGCAGGCATGCTTCAATGCGGCCCATGAGCCGTCCGCAGTCCTCCTATTTGTTCGGGTTCTTCTTTTACTTCCACTGCCCCCTGGCGGACTGGACCGGCTAAGCACACTCTTAGAATCCAAACCAAAACCGCCAGCGCCAAAAGCCTGGCGGTTTTTGTTTTTGGGAGACCAAAATGACGCCGCCTCTCGACAGCTACCTCCCGATGCCCGGGGACAAGACTTCGCTCACCGACGACGAGCGCATCGAGGACGTGGTCCCGCTGCCGCCGCCGGAGCACCTGATCCGCTTCTTCCCGATCCAGGGCACCGCGGTAGAGCAGCTGATCACCGAGACGCGCCGCCAGGTGCGCCAGATCCTGCAGGGCCGCTCCGACCGGCTGCTGGTGGTGATGGGACCGTGCTCGATCCACGATCCCGCTGCCGCCGTCGCCTATGCGGGCAAGCTCGCCGAGGAAAGAAAGCGCCATGCCGGCGAGCTCGAGCTCGTGATGCGGGTCTACTTCGAGAAGCCGCGCACCACAGTCGGCTGGAAAGGGCTGATCAACGATCCCTATCTCAACGGCAGCTTCCGCATCAACGAAGGCCTGCGCATCGCGCGCGATCTCCTGGTGCGCATCAACCAGGCGGGCATGCCCGCGGGCTGCGAATTTCTCGACGTGATCTCGCCGCAATACATCGGGGACCTGGTGTCGTGGGGCGCGATCGGCGCGCGCACCACCGAAAGCCAGGTGCATCGCGAGCTCGCCTCGGGGCTGTCGGCCGCGGTGGGCTTCAAGAACGGCACCGACGGCAACGTCAAGATCGCGGTCGACGCGCTGCTGGCGGCGCGCCAGAAGCATCATTTCCTCTCGGTGCACAAGAGCGGCCAGGTGGCGATCGTCGAGACCAGCGGCAACGAGGACTGCCACATCATCCTGCGCGGCGGGCGCGAGCCGAACTACGACGCGAAATCGGTGCAGGCGGCCTGCGCCGAGCTGGCGCGCGCCGGCCTGCCCGAGCGCCTGATGATCGACTGCTCGCACGCCAATGCCGGCAAGCAGTACCAGCGGCAGATCGACGTGGCGCGCGACATCGGCGCCCAGCTCGGGCGCGGCGAGCGGCGCATCATCGGCGCGATGGTCGAGTCGCACCTGGTCGAAGGGCGCCAGGACCTCGAGAGCGGCAAACCGCTGCAGTTCGGCCAGAGCATCACCGATGCCTGCCTCGGCTGGGAGGATTCGACCGCGCTGCTCGGCACGCTCGCCGGGGCGGTGAAGCGCCGCCGCGAAGGCAGGGGTTTGGCATAATCGACGCAGCCCATGCCACAGCGTCCGCCGCAGCTTGCGCACCTCGAGTTTCTCGGCGACGCCACCAAGTTCGCGACCCAGATCCAGGCGCTGATCCCGAAATGCACGCTGCTCGAGCACTTCTCGCTCGGCGAGGTGAGCACGCTGGCGCACTTCATGGACATGTACCGCGCCGAGAGCGGCATGGAGATCATCCGTGAAGGCGACGGCGGCGACTTCATGCTGATGGTGATCCAGGGCAAGATCGAAGTGCACAAGCGCGATCGCTGGAACACGCCGCAGCTGCTCGCCACGGTCGATGCGGGACGCACGCTCGGCGAGATGTCGATGATCGACGGCGAGGCGCGCTTCGCCACCTGCATCGCCACCGAGACCGCGCTGGTCGCGGTGCTCGACCGGGAAAGCCTCGCGCGCATCATCGTCGAGCAGCCGCTGCTCGGCGCCAAGATCCTGATGGAGCTGGTGCTGATGCTCTCGCAAAGGCTGCGCGCCACCAGCCAGCGCCTGCTCGGCCTGCTGGATGAGCAGCAAGCGGCCGGCGCCATGCCGCACCTCCTGTAAATGCACGCCACGCTGCCGCTGCTGCGGCACTACGGCTTCCCCGCCGTGCGGCGCAAGCGCCTCGAGACGCTGCAGGTCAATGTCGGCTACCGCTGCAACCAGAGCTGCGTGCACTGCCACGTCAACGCCGGCCCGCAGCGCACCGAGATGATGTCGCCCGAGGTGATCGAGGAGGTGCTCGCGTTCCTGCCGCAGGTCGAGACGCTGGACATCACCGGCGGCGCCCCCGAGCTGCACCCGCAGTTCCGCAGCCTGGTGTCGCGCGCGCGCCGGCTCGGCAAACACGTCATCGACCGCTGCAACCTCACCATCCTGCAGGAGCCGGGCCAGCACGATCTCGCGCGCTTCCTCGCCGCCGAGCGGGTCGAGATCATCGCCTCGCTGCCCTGCTACACCCTCGAGCTGGTCGACCGCCAGCGCGGCAGCGGCGTCTACGAGCGCAGCATTGCGGCCTTGCGCGAGTTGAATGCGCTGGGCTATGGCGCCGATCTGCCGCTGAATCTGGTCTATAACCCGCAGGGGCCGGTGCTGCCGCCGGCGCAGGACCAGCTCGAAGCCGACTACAAGCGCGAGCTCGCCGAGCGCCATGGCGTGGTCTTCAACCGCCTCTTCACGCTCGCCAACATGCCGATCCAGCGCTTCGGCTCGGCGCTGGTGTCGAAGGGGCACTTCGCCCAGTACATGACGCTCTTGCGCAGCGCGCACCGCGAGGAAAACCTCGACGCGGTGATGTGCCGCAGCCTGGTCTCGGTCGACTGGCAGGGCACCGTGTACGACTGCGACTTCAACCAGATGCTCGGCGTGCCGCTCGCCGGCCGGAAGAGCACGCGCCTTGCCGAGCTTCTCGGTCGCGACCTCGCCGGCTCGAGCATCGCCGTGCGCGATCATTGCTATGGCTGCACCGCCGGGCAGGGCTCGTCCTGCGGCGGCGCCTTGCATGCCTAACGCCGGCCGCAGTTCCGTCGCCACCCGGCTCCTCGTCCTCCTCCTCATCGCCGCCGCGCTGGTCGCGTTCTTCGCGAGCGGCGCGCATCGCTATTTCAGCTTCGAGAACCTCAAGGCGCAGCAGGCAAGCCTCGAAGCCTCTTATCACGCCCATCCGGTGAAGGTGGCGGCCGTGTTCTTCCTGCTCTATGTGACGGTGACCAGCCTGTCGGTCCCCGGCGCGGCGGTGCTCACGCTGGTGGCCGGTGCGATCTTCGGGCTCCTGGTCGGCGCGCTCCTGGTTTCCTTCGCCTCGGCGCTTGGCGCGACCATCGCCTTCCTCGCCTCGCGTTTCGTGCTGCGCGACTGGGTGCGCGCTCGGTATGCAACGCAGCTGCAACGCATCGATCGCGGGGTCGCCAAGGAGGGCGCGCTATATCTCTTCACGCTGCGCCTGATCCCGGCGGTGCCGTATTTCCTGATCAATCTCGCCATGGGGCTCACCGCGATGCGCCCCTGGACCTTCTACTGGGTGAGCCAGCTCGGCATGCTCGCCGCTACGCTGGTCTACGCCAACGCCGGCACACAGCTCGCGGCGATCGACTCGCCCTCGCGCATCCTTTCGCCCGGAGTGATCGGCGCGCTGGTCCTGCTGGGCCTATTTCCGCTGGTGGCGAAGAAGCTGCTCGACGCGGTGAAGGCGCGCCGCGTGTATGCGCGCTGGCCGCGCCCGCGGCGCTTCGAGCGCAACCTGATCGTCATCGGCGGCGGCTCGGCGGGCCTGGTCTCGGCCTATATCGCCGCGGCGGTGCGCGCCAAGGTGACGCTCGTCGAGAAGAGCCGCATGGGCGGCGACTGCCTGAATACAGGATGCGTGCCGTCGAAGGCGCTGATCAAGTCGGCGCGCGTGCTCGCGCAGATGCGCCGCGCGGCCGACTATGGATTGCGCGCGCCCGAAGTCCGGTTCGATTTTGCCGAGGTGATGGAGCGCGTGCAGCGCGTGGTGCGCGCGGTCGAGCCGCACGACTCGGCCGAGCGCTATACGAAGCTCGGCGTCGAATGCATTCAGGGCGAGGCGCGCATCACTTCGCCTTGGAGCGTGCAGATCGACGGGCAGCGCACCCTGACCACGCGCGCGATCATCATCGCCGCGGGCGCGCGGCCGCTGGTGCCGCCGCTGCCGGGCATCGAGCGCGCCAGAGTGCTGACCTCCGACACGGTCTGGGAGCTGCGCGAGCTGCCGCAGCGCCTGGTGGTGCTGGGCGGCGGGCCGATCGGCTGCGAGCTGGCGCAGGCGTTCGCGCGCTTCGGCGCGCGCGTCACGCAGGTCGAGATGCTCGGGCGCCTGCTCGCGCGCGAGGATCCGGACGTGTCGCAGCTGGTGCGCGCGCAATTTGCCGCCGAGGGCATCGACGTGCGCACCGCGCACCGGGCGCTGAGGATCGACGACGGCAGCACGCTGGTCTGCGAGCACAAAGGGGCCGAGGTGCGCCTGGAGTTCGACGCGCTGCTCTGCGCGCTGGGGCGCGTGCCGAACACGGCCGGCTACGGGCTCGAGGAGCTGGGCATTGCGGTGACCAAGGCACGCACCGTCGACACCGACGACTATCTGCAGACGCTCTATCCGAACATCTATGCCTGCGGCGACGTCGCCGGGCCTTACCAGTTCACGCACACCGCCTCGCACCAGGCGTGGTATGCCGCGGTGAATGCGCTGTTTGCGCCGTTCAAGCGCTTTCGCGCCGATTATTCCGTCATCCCTTGGGCGACCTTCACCGATCCCGAGGTGGCACGTGTCGGGCTGAATGAAACCGAGGCGAATGAACGCGGCGTGGCGCACGAGGTCACCGTGTTCGATATGCACGAGCTCGACCGCGCCATCGCCGACGAGGTGGCACAGGGGATGGTCAAAGTGCTGACGGTGCCGGGCAAGGACCGCATCCTCGGCGCCACGCTGGTCGGCGAGCACGCCGGCGACCTGATCGTCGAGTTCATCACGGCGATGAAGTACGGCATCGGCTTGAACAAGATCCTCGGCACGATCCACATCTACCCGACGCTCGCCGAGGCAAACAAGTATGCCGCGGGCGCCTGGAAGCGCGCGCACGCGCCGCAAGGCGTGCTCAAAAATCTAGAGCGGTTCCACGCGTGGCGTCGCGGCTAGCAATCGTCATCCCGACGCTCAACGAGGCGGCAGGCATCCGCGCCGCGCTGGAAGCGCTCGCGCCGCTCCGCGCGCGCGGGCACGAGGTGATCGTGGTCGACGGCGGCAGCGAGGACGCCACCATGGCACTTGCTCTTCCTCTAGCCACCCACGTGGTCAAAGCGCCGCGAGGCCGCGCGCTGCAGATGAACGCCGGCGCCCGCGCGGCACGCGGCGATGCGCTCGTCTTCCTGCACGCGGATACGCGCCTGCCCGCACACGCCGACGAGCTCGTCCTGGGAGCGCTCGAGCGCTCGAGCTGGGGACGCTTCGACGTCGAGATCGAAGGCCGCCATCGGCTTCTCAAGACGGTCGCGGCGGCCATGAACCTGCGCTCGCGCCTCACCGGGATCGCGACCGGTGATCAGGCGATCTTCGTGCGGCGCGACGCGTTCCCGGGATTTCCGGAGATCGCCCTGATGGAAGACATCGCGCTCAGCCGCGAACTCAAGCGCCGCGGGCGGCCGGCGTGCCTGCGCGCGCGCGTGCGCACCTCGGGGCGCCGCTGGGAAGCGCGCGGCGTGCTGCGCACGATATTTCTCATGTGGCGGCTGCGCCTTCTCTACGCGCTCGGCGTCGCGCCGCAGCGCCTGGCGCGCGAGTACGTCGATCCGCGCTGAGAGCGTGGTCATCCTCTTCGCGCGCGCGCCGCTCGCCGGCCGCGTGAAGACGCGCCTGATACCGCGCCTCGGCGCCGCGGGCGCCGCGCACCTGCAGGAGCGCCTGATTCGCGCGGCGCTCCGTACGGCAAGTGACTGGCGTGTTGAGCTCCACGTCACGAGTTGCCATGCCTTTTTTCGCAGCCTGAATGTCCGCTGCCGCCTCCAGCAGGGGGACAGCCTCGGCAGCCGCATGCACCATGCCCTGCGCGGCGCGCTGCGGCGCTATCGCAGCGCGGTGCTGATCGGCGCCGATTGCCCGGCGCTCACGCCTGCCGATCTGCGCCGCGCGGTGCGCCTGCTTCAAGGTGGCACCAATGTGGTGCTCGCGCCGGCGGAAGACGGCGGCTATGCGCTGATCGCGGCGCGCCGGATTTCGCCCGCTGTCTTTGCCAACGTAGCGTGGGGCAGCGCCGATGTGCTGGCGCATACGCTGGCCAACCTTGAGCGCGGGAGATTGAGCCATCGGCTGCTGCGCACGGTGTGGGACGTCGATCGCCCCGGGGATCTCGAGCGGCTTAGATCGCCCCGGTTTTCTTCAGCAGCGCGGCGAGGCGCTCGGCGATCACGCGATAGCCGCGGGCGTTCGGATGGATCGGGTCGGACTTGAGGCTCGCGTCCTTCAGCACTTCAGTAATCACCGATTCCTCATAGGGCACGCCGAACTCCTTCGCCAGCGCGGCGTAAAACGCGGGCGGCGAGGGCAGCAGCGCGGGCTCCGGCGTGCCGATCAGCAGCACGTTGACGCCGCGGCTCTTCGCCAGTCTTATCATTTCGCGCACATTGCGCTCGGCCTGGGCATTGCCGGCACGCCGCAGGAAATCGTTGCCGCCGATGCACAGCAGCAGCAGGCGCGGCGCATGCTCGTCGAGCGCGCCGGGCAGCCGCTCGAGCGCCCGCGCGGTCACCTCGCCCGGTACGCCGGCGCGCACCACGCGGCGGCCGATCAGTTGTTCCAGCTGCGCCGGGTAGCTCTCGGCCTCGCTCGCGCCGGTGCCGAAGGTGAGACTGTCGCCGAAGGCGAGCACCACCGCCTCGCTCGGCAGCCGGTCGAGCTTCGCCCGCTCGCCGCATGCCGCGAGGGCAAAGGCGAGCGCGAGCAGAAGAAGACGGCCGGTTGGCATGGCTTGCAGGTGGCTATGAAAAAGCGAGCGCATGTTACACTTCGCGCGCCTCTGGAGGAGGTCACCGATGAAGGTCAAGAGTCCAAAAGATTTCTGGGCAGGCCTGATGTTTATGGGCTTCGGCCTGTTCTTCACCGTCTGGGCGGTGATTTATTATCAGATGGGCACCGCGGTGCGCATGGGCCCGGCGTATTTCCCGACCGTGCTCGGCGGCATGCTCGCCGTGCTCGGCTTGATCGTCTTCTTCGGTTCGTTTGCTGTCGAGGGACCGCCGGTGCCGGAGTTCAGCTACCGGCCGCTGATCCTGATCAGCCTCGGCTGCGTGCTCTACGGCTACCTGATGAAACCGCTCGGGCTGGTCGGCGCCACCGCGGCGCTGGTCTACGTGAGCGCGCTCGGCGGCCACGAGTTCAAGTGGAAGGAAGTCACCGTCCTTTACCTCATCCTGGTGTTCTTCTCGTGGGCGGTGTTCGTGAAGGGCCTGACGCTGCCCTTCCCGGTGTGGCCCGAGTTCATGGGCTACTGAGCGGAGCCGACGATGGAAATCTTTCACAACCTCTACATCGGCTTTGTGGTCGCGGTCCATCCGGTGAACGTGATGTACTGCTTCATCGGCGTGATTCTCGGCACCCTGATCGGCGTGCTGCCCGGCATCGGCCCGGTGGCGACCATCGCGATGCTGCTGCCGATCACCTTCAACCTGAACCCGGTGGCGGCGCTGATCATGCTCGCCGGCATCTACTACGGCGCGCAGTACGGCGGCTCGACCACGGCGATCCTGGTCAACATCCCGGGTGAATCTTCCTCGGTGGTCACCTGTCTCGACGGCTACCAGATGGCGCGCCAGGGGCGCGCCGGGCCGGCGCTCGCGATCGCCGCGCTCGGCTCGTTCTTCGCCGGCTGCGTCGCCACGCTCATTATTGCCGTCGCGGCGCCGCCGCTTGCCGAGGTGGCGCTCAAGTTCGGTCCCGCGGAGTACTTTTCCTTGATGGTGTTCGGCTTGGTCGCGGCGACGGTGCTCGCGCACGGCTCGCTGATCAAGGCGATCGCCATGGTGCTGTTGGGTCTGCTGCTCGGTCTGGTCGGCACCGACGTCAATTCCGGCGTGCTGCGCTTTACCTTCGGCGTCCCGGAGCTCTCCGACGGCATCGGCTTCGTGATCGTCGCCATGGGCATGTTCGGCACCGCGGAGATCATCGCCAACCTCGAGCTCAAGGACCAGCGCGAGATCTTCACAAGCAAGGTGACGCACCTCTATCCAACCAAGCAGGACCTGAAGGACTCCTGGGCCGCGGTGCTGCGCGGTACCGCGCTCGGCTCGATGCTCGGCATCCTCCCAGGCGGCGGCGCGCTGCTCGCCTCGTTCGGCGCCTATACCCTTGAGAAGAAGGTCTCGAAGCATCCTGAGCGCTTCGGCAAAGGCGCCATCGAGGGCGTGGCGGGTCCGGAGTCGGCCAACAACGCCGGCGCCCAGACTTCCTTCATTCCGATGCTCACGCTCGGCATCCCGAGCAACGCCGTGATGGCGCTGATGATCGGCGCACTCATGATCCAGGGCATCGCGCCCGGGCCGCAGGTGATGAACGAGAAGCCGGAGCTCTTCTGGGGCCTGATCGCCTCGATGTGGGTCGGCAACCTGATGCTGGTGGTGCTCAACCTGCCGCTGATCGGCATGTGGGTGAAGCTCTTGACCGTTCCCTACCGCTACCTCTATCCCTCGATCCTGGTGTTCATGGCGATCGGCGTCTTCAGCCTGTCGAACAACGCCTTCGACGTCCTGATCATGGCGGTCTTCGGCG
>DASWER010000219.1:0-4192 GCA_036394655.1 Burkholderiales bacterium | reverse complement strand
CCGGCGGACTTCTCGCGCTCGTAGTCCGCCGGCGTCGCCGAGACGAACACGGTCTGGCGCACCACCTTCTCGAACTCGTCGAAACGCAACGGGCGGTTGTCGAGCGCCGAGGGCAGGCGGAAGCCGTACTCGACCAGGTTTTCCTTGCGCGAGCGATCGCCCTTGTACATGCCGCCAAGCTGCGGGATGGTGACGTGGCTCTCGTCGATGATCATCAGCGCGTCGTGCGGCAGGTAGTCGATCAGCGTCGGCGGCGGCTCGCCGGGCTGGCGGCCGGAGAGATGGCGCGAATAGTTCTCGATCCCTTTGCAGAAGCCCAGCTCCGCCAGCATCTCCAGGTCGAAGCGTGTGCGCTGCTCGATGCGCTGCGCCTCGACCAGCCGGCCGGCGTCCTGGAAGAACTGGATGCGGGTGCGCAGCTCGGCCTTGATCGCCTCGACCGCGCGCAGCGTGGTCTCGCGCGGCGTCACGTAGTGGCTCGAGGGATACACCGTGAAGCGCGCCATGGGATGCAGCACGCGGCCGGTGAGCGGATCGAACACCTCGAGCTTCTCCACTTCGTCCTCGAGCAGCGAAATGCGGATCGAATGCTCGGCGTGCTCGGCGGGAAACACATCGATCACATCGCCGCGCACGCGGAAGGTACCGCGGCTGAAATCGAGCTCGCTTCGCGTGTACTGCATCGCCACCAGGCGCGCGAGGACGTCGCGCTGCGACAGCTTCTCGCCCTGGCGCAGGTGCAGGACCATGCCGTGGTACTCGGACGGATCGCCGATACCGTAGATCGCCGACACCGTCGCCACGATCACCACGTCGCGCCGCTCGAGCAGCGACTTGGTCGCCGAAAGGCGCATCTGCTCGATGTGCTCGTTGATCGACGAGTCCTTCTCGATGTAGAGGTCCCGTGCCGGCACATACGCCTCCGGCTGGTAATAGTCGTAATAGGAGACGAAGTACTCCACCGCATTTTCCGGAAAGAACTCCCGGAACTCGGAATAGAGCTGCGCCGCGAGCGTCTTGTTCGGCGCCAGCACCAGCGCCGGCCGGCCAAGGCTCGCGATCACGTTCGCCATCGTGTAGGTCTTGCCCGAGCCGGTGACGCCGAGGAGCGTCTGGAAGGCAAGGCCGTCCGCGATGCCCTCGATCAGCTTGGCGATCGCCTCCGGCTGATCGCCTGCGGGCGAATAAAGCTCGGCGAGCCGAAAGGGACTATTGGGAAACGTGATGGCCACGGTAGAATGTTGCAGCGCGAAACCCGACATTTTAGACGATGAACGCCCCTCATTCCCCCTCGTTGCTTGCTCAGGTGCCCATGGCGCCGAGCGATCCGATTCTCGGCATCACCGAGGCCTACGTTGCCGATCCGAATCCGAAGAAAGTGAACCTCGGCGTCGGCGTCTATTACGACGATAACGGCAAGGTGCCGCTCCTCGAGTGCGTACGTCGCGCCGAAAGTGAGCGCGTGAAGGCCGCGCCGCCGCGCAGCTACCTGCCGATCGATGGCCTGCCGGCCTACGACCGCGCGGTACAGGAGCTGCTCTTCACTAAGGGCTTCGGCGGCCTTCAGGAAAAGCGCGTCGTCACGGTCCAGGCCCTCGGCGGCACCGGCGGCCTGAAGATCGGAGCCGATTTCCTCCGGCTGATCACGCCGAACTCCGAAGTCTGGATCAGCGAGCCGAGCTGGGAAAACCACCGCCAGCTCTTCGAAGCCGCCGGCTTCACGGTGCGCAGCTATCCCTACTACGACCCGAAGACGCACGGCCTCGACTTCCCCGGCATGTGCAACGCGCTGAACGCGTTGCCCGCCGGCGCGATCGTGGTGCTGCACGCCTGTTGCCACAACCCGACCGGCGTCGATCTGTCGGCCGATAACTGGTCCGAGGTGCTCGCCATCGTCCAGCGCCGCGGCCTGATCCCGTTCCTCGACCTCGCCTACCAGGGTTTCGGCGACGGCCTCGACCCCGACGCGCTTGCCGCGCGGCTCTTCGCTGGCGCGATGACGCCGGTGTTCCTATCGAGCTCGTTCTCCAAATCCTTCTCGCTTTATGGCGAGCGTGTCGGCGCCTTCAGCCTCGTCACCGGCAGCCAGGAAGAAGCGACGCGCGTGCTGTCGCAGCTGAAGCGCATCGTCCGCACCAACTACTCGAATCCCCCGGGCCACGGCAGCCAGCTCGTCACCGCGGTACTCGCCTCGCCCGAGCTGCGCGCCCAGTGGGAGCAGGAGCTCGGCGCGATGCGCGATCGCATCAAGCGCATGCGCCTCGACCTGGTGAGCAAGATCAAGGAGCGCGCACCGCGCGCCGATTTCAGCTTCATCCTCACCCAGCGCGGCATGTTCTCGTACTCGGGGCTGACCAAGGAGCAGGTGCTGCGCCTGCGCAAGGACTACTCGATCTACGCCATCGAGACCGGCCGCATCTGCGTCGCCGCGCTCAACTCCGGCAACGTCGACTACGTCTCGGACGCCATCGCCGCCGTCATCCGTTGACCCCCTGATAAGGGGGTCGCGAGCGAAGTGAGCGGGGGGTTTCAGGTAAAATCGCGCCCTTCTCCCGATCCCCGATAGCTCAGTTGGTAGAGCGACGGACTGTTAATCCGCAGGTCCCAGGTTCGAGCCCTGGTCGGGGAGCCAAATCATGCGTATTTCCGGTCTGAAGGTTTCCAGGGTCTATTGGCGGGATCTCGCGGTGAGCGTCGGGCCGTTTGCGCTCGTCGTGGTCGCGGCGTTCTGGATCGCGCTTCACTACGTTCGCCCTGCCCCACCCGACACGATCGTCATGACGAGCGGGTCGCAGGGCAGCATGTTCGAGACCTTCGCCGGGCGCTATAGAGCGATCCTCGCGCGCCAGGGAGTAACACTGAAGGTCATCCCCTCGGAGGGGTCGCTCGAAAATCTCAAGCGGCTGAGCAATCCAAAGTTCAACGTCGATATCGGGTTCGTTCAGGGCGGGATCTCCGGTCTCGTGGACGCGAGCCACCTGATGTCGCTCGGCAGCGTCTTTTACGTGCCGGTGCTCGTCTTTTACCGCGCCCCCCAGCCGCTCAAGCGCCTGTCCGAGCTCGATGGCAAACGAATCGCAATCGGCCGCGAAGGCAGTGGCGCGCGCGCGCTCGCGGAGACGCTGCTCAAGGCGAACGGCATCGAAACGGGCGGACGATCGAAGCTGCTCGATTTCGAAGGCAAGGCCGCGGAGGACGCTCTTCTCAAGGGACAGGCCGATGCGGCCTTCGTCATGGGCGACTCCGCCACCCCGGCCACCATGCGCGAGCTGCTTCACACGAGCGGCATCGGTCTCTTCGACTTCGTGCAGGGCGACGCCTACGTGAGCCGCTTCCGCTACCTCACCAAGCTCGAGCTACCGCCGGGCTCGATCGATCTCGGGAAAAACACCCCCCCGGAAACGCTGACCATGATCGCGCCGACAGTCGAGCTCATCGCACGGTCGGATCTGCATCCCGCGCTCTCCGACATGCTGATCCAGGCCGCGCAGGAAGTGCATGGCCGCGCCACGCTGCTGCAGAAGGCCGGCGAATTCCCGGCGCCGCTCGAGCACGAGTACCGCGTCAGCGAGGACGCTAACCGCTACTACAGATCCGGCAAGAGCTTCGCCTACAAGCACCTGCCGTTCTGGCTGGCGAGCCTGGTCGACCGCGCCGTGATCATCCTTCTGCCGATCGCGGTGCTGCTCATTCCCGGGCTCAAAGTCGTGCCTTGGCTCTACAAATGGCGCATCAACGCCCGCATCTATCGGCGCTACGGCGAGCTGATGGCGCTGGAGCGCGTGGCCTTCGGGCAGACGACGCAGGAGCAGCGTGCCGATCTGCTCAAGCGCCTCGACGAGATTGAAAAGCGGGTCATCACGGTCAAGTTGCCCGGCTCGTTTGCCGACCAGCTCTACGTGCTGCGCCAGCACATCCACTTTGTTCGCAGTCAAATTACGCAGGGTGGAGGCGGCCCAGACGCCAGGGCAGCGCCCTCTTTGTCCAAGAGTGCCTAGATCCGAGCGGGTCGGGAGCCAAATCACTTCAGATACTTGAGCACGATTTCCGCGCGCCGCTCACCGCTCGATTTTTGCTGTGCATGGCAATGGCGCCTGATGGACCGCACGCAAGCGCTGCGATCGATCGGTGCCGTCCCGCCGCTGATGCGATTTCCAGCAAAAGGTGCATCGCAAGTGCCTGGTTGCTTCGA
>DASWER010000218.1:0-3326 GCA_036394655.1 Burkholderiales bacterium | reverse complement strand
CGCGATGGCGATGCCGAACGCCGTGTTGTACAGCGCCACGGAGATGCCATGCGCCAGCTGCTGCGGGTTACTTCCGGTCGGCGACTGCGAGCCGAAGATCTCGATCATGCCGATCACCGTGCCGAAGAGGCCCAGCAGCGGCGCCGCGGTGGCGATCGTGCCGAGGGTCGTCAGGAAGCGCTCCATCTCGTGCGCTACCGCGCGCCCGGCTTCCTCGATCGCCTCCTTCATCACGTAGCGCGAGCTCTTGTGGTTGCGCAACCCCGCGGCAAGCACTGCGCCGAGCGGCGAATCCTTGGCCAGGCGCTCGATCACCTCCTCGGAGACGCCCTGGCGGCGGTAGACGTCGACCACCTGGTCGAAAAGCCGCGGCGGCAGGATCTTCGAGGCGCGCAGCGAAATCGAGCGCTCGATGATCAGGGCGACGGCGATGATGGAGGTAGCGAGGAGAAACCAGATCGGCCAGCCGGCAGCCTGAAGGATTGCGAACAACCGTCTTCCTTATAGTTTTTCGCCGCGTTTTTGGATGCGGCGCGCCGGACTTTACGGCATCCGCAGCCGCGCGGGCAAGTTAGTGCATCGCACCAAACCCGCCCGTCGAGTCGTCAGGCAATGCCAGCCTGTAGTGCTTCTTGCGATATCCACAAAAAGCTGTGGAGAAGTTTGTGGATAGTCTTTGAATAGCGGGGCTGGCCGCAGTTGCGGGGCGCCCAAAGTTGGTTGCGATCAAAAATTGAGCAGAGCTTTGCGCCGGCAAAACATGCGCTTACAGGAAAGAATCGGGCTCCGTGACGCATTGGGCGAGCGCTCGCCCTGCGCGCTCGCCCTGTGTGGATAGGTGTAGGCTCGCCTCGCGCCAAGTTGCCGCCATGCAAAATGCTTTTCCCCACCCGGTGCTCAGCGTCACGGAATTGCTGCGTAGCGTCCGCGACACGCTGGAGCGACGTTTTCCGCTGCTCTGGGTGCGGGGCGAGCTCTCCAACCTCAGCCGCGCCCCCTCGGGGCACCGCTACTTCACGCTGAAGGACCGCGGCGCCCAGGTCGACTGCGTCATGTTCCGCAGCCGCGCCGCGGCGCTCGAAGTAGAGCTGCGCGAAGGCATGCAGGTCGAGGCACAGGTGCTGGTCAGCCTGTACGAGCCGCGCGGCCGCTTCCAGCTCACGGTCGAGGCGCTGCGCCCCGCGGGGCTTGGGCCGCTGTATGAGCGGTTTCTCAAGCTGAAGGAAAAGCTGGAGCGCGAAGGCCTGTTCGACGAGGCGGTGAAGCGGCCGCTGCCGGCGCATCCGCGCACCATCGGCGTGATCACTTCGCTCGCCGCGGCGGCGCTGCGCGACGTGCTGACGACGCTCGCGCGGCGCAACCGCGCGGTCGGCGTGATCGTCTACCCGGCGCCGGTGCAGGGTGAAGGCGCCGCGGCGCGCATCGCGGCGGTCCTCGCCACGGCAAACGCGCGCGCCGAATGCGAGCTCCTGCTGCTGGTGCGCGGCGGCGGCTCGATCGAGGATCTGTGGAGCTTCAACGAGGAGAGCGTGGCGCGCGCCATCCGCTCCTCAACCATTCCGGTGGTCGTCGGCGTCGGCCACGAGAGCGATTTCACCATCGCGGACTTCGCCGCCGACCGGCGCGCGCCGACGCCGACCGCCGCGGCCGAGCTCGCAACGCCCGCGAGACTCGAGCTCTTGAAAAATCTGGAGGCCTGTGTGCGCTGCCTGTCGCGCGAGATGCGCCGGCGCCTGCAGTACGCGATGCAGTCGCTCGACGGCTGCGCCAGGCGCCTGGTGCACCCGGCGGAGCGCCTGCGCCGCTCGCGCGAATCGCTGACGCAGCTGCGCACCCGGCTCGCCTTTGCCCTCGGCCATCGCGTGCACCGCTGCGCGGCGCAGCTCGAGCGGCTGCAGGCCTCGCTCGCCGGCCTCGATCCGACCGCGGTGCTCGGCCGCGGCTACAGCATCACGCGCAACGCCGCCGGGGAAGTGCTGCGCGAGGCGTCCCAGGCGCGCGAGGGCGAGCGTCTGTTCACCACCCTGGCGCACGGCTCCCTGCAGAGCAAGGTGAAGAAGCGAGAGCTCCTATAATCGCGCGCATGGCGCATCGCCTGTCGAAGATCACGACGCGCACCGGCGATCGCGGCGAGACCGGCCTGGGCGACGGCTCGCGCGTCTCGAAGGACAGCCTGCGCGTGCGCACGCTCGGCGACCTGGACGAGCTGAATAGCGCGCTCGGCGTGCTCGCCGCAGAGGAGCTGCCGGCCGAGGTGGCCGAGCTGTTGAATCACGTGCAGCACGATCTCTTCGATCTCGGCGGCGAGGTCAGCATCCCGGGCCACGCGATGGTCGGCGACGAGCAGGTCGCGCGCCTCGAGGCGGCGGTCGAAGCCTGGAACGCCGATCTGCCGGCGCTCAAGGAATTCATCCTGCCCGGCGGCAGCCGCGCCGCGGCGGCCGCGCATCTTGCGCGCACCGTCTGCCGCCGCGCCGAGCGCAGCCTGGTGGCGCTCGGCGCAACCGAGAAGGTCGGCGAGCCCGCCAGGCGCTATCTCAATCGCCTGTCGGACCTGCTGTTCATCGCCGGGCGCGTGCTCAACCGGCACGCCGGGCGCAGCGACGTGCAATGGCGGCACGAGCGCAAGAAAACGCGCTGACCCCGCGCCACCGGGTCCTGATCGTGGACGACGAGGAGTCGACGCGCATGCTGCTCGCGCGCCTGCTCTCCAAGGAGCTGAACGTCGAAGCGCAGCTCGCCGGCACCTGCGAGCAGGCGCTGCGGCTGGCCGGCAACTATGCCTACGACGCGATCCTGCTCGATCTCCTGATGCCCGGCATCGGCGGCATCGGCGTGCTCGCCGCGATCCGCGCAGCTTCGCCGAACGCCGCGACCCCGGTGATCATCGTCTCCGTGGTGGCCGACGACGAAACCGTCGCGCGCTGCATGGCGGCCGGCGCGAATGCCTATCATGTGAAGCCGATCCGGCGCGCCGAGCTGGTCGCCACCGTCAAGGCGCAGCTCGCGGCGCGCAACAAGCCGAAACCACCACGGGAAGACGATGGCTGACATCAAGATCACGAACGTCGAAGCCCTGGGCAAGCCGCTGGGCCAGTACTCGCATGTCACCCGGGTCAAAGCGGCTGAATATCTCTTCATTGCCGGGATGCTCGCCCCCGGCGCGGATTTCGACGCGCAGTGCAGCGGCGTCTTCGCGCAGATCGGCGAGGCGCTCAAATCCGCGGACGCCGGCTGGGGCAACATCGTGCAGTTCACCACTTATCTCGTGCACTCGCAGGACATCCCGAAGTTCATGGCCTGGCGGCTGCGCGAGTTCCCGCGCC
>DASWER010000217.1:0-2171 GCA_036394655.1 Burkholderiales bacterium | reverse complement strand
GTTGGCGGCCAGGCGGCGAGCAGCAGCCGGATCGAGAATTACCTCGGCTTTCCGCAGGGCATCTCCGGCGCGGAGCTCGCCGAGCGTGCGCGCGAGCAGGCGTGCAAGTTCGGCGCGGAGATCCTGCTCGCCCGCGCGGGCGTGCGCGCCGAGATGGCGGCGGGTAAAGGCGTCGGCACCCTCGAGGACGGCACAAAGATCGTGGCGCGGGCCTCGGTTTGTGCCACGGGAGTCGAGTATCGGCGCCTCGGTCTTCCGAATGAGGAGCGCCTGCTCGGCGCCGGCGTGTACTACGGCGCGGGCGCGAGCGAAGGGCCGCTCACGAAGGGCGAGGACGTTTACATCGTCGGCGGCGGCAACTCCGCCGGCCAGGCAGCAATGCACCTGGCAGGGTTTGCCAAGCGCATCTTCATCGTGATCCGCGACGAGTCGCTCAAGGACACCATGTCGCAATACCTTGTCGAGCGCATCGAGACTGCGCCGAACATCGAGGTGGTCGCGCACACCGAAGTCGTCGCGCTCCACGGCGACAAGGTGCTCGAGGGAATTACCCTGGCCGAGCGCCGCACCGGCGAGCGGCGCGAGGCAAAGACCCGCTGGCTCTTTGTGTGCACCGGCGGCACGCCGCAGACCGACTGGGCCGACGCGGTCGGCGTGGTGCGCGACGCGGCGGGCTACGTGGTGACCGGGCCCGACCTGTCGAGCGCCGGGAAACTGCCGGCGCGCTGGCCCCTGGACCGGGCGCCCTTCTACCTCGAGACCAGCCTCCCCGGCGTGTTTGCCGCGGGCGACGTGCGCCATGGCTCGGTCAAGCGCGTGGCGTCCGCGGTCGGCGAAGGCGCCATGGCCGTGGCCTTCGTGCATCGCTATTTGAGCCACGGCTGACCCTTGAAAAAGCGTGATGCGCCCGCATCTTAGGTGTGGGTCATTGCAACTTGCGGGCGGTAGGGTAGTCTTAGCTGCATAACAAGGAGGATTAGATGGAACTGAAACCTATACGGACCGATGGCCAGCCGGTCGAACCCGGCCGGTATGACGCGCCGCAGGACATCGCGACTGCCGAGCAGGGCCAGAAAGTCCTGCGCAACACGTACCTTCTTCTCGCCGCCACCATGGTGCCGACGATCATCGGCGCCTTTATCGGCATGGCGAGCAGCGGCATCATCCTGGCGAATCCCATCATCAGCACGCTGGTGATGCTCGCGGCGGTGATCGGATTGCAGTTCGGCATCGCGGCGAACCGCAACAGCGGTGTCGGCGTGGCGCTGCTCCTGCTGATGACCGGGCTCTTGGGTTGGTGGCTGGGGCCGATCCTCAACTACGTGCTCGCTATGCGCAACGGCATGCAGCTCGTCGGCTACGCGGCGGCCGGCACCGGGATCATCTTCTTCGTCATGGGCGCCATCGCGACGACCACCAAGCGCGATTTCAGCTTCATGGGCAAGTTCCTGTTCGTCGGCATGATCGCGCTCCTGATCGCCATGCTCGCCAACATGTTCCTGCAGATCCCGGCGCTCGCGCTGACCATCTCCACTCTGGTCATCGTGGTGTTCTCGCTCTTCCTGCTCTATGACCTGAACCGCATCGTGCGCGGCGGCGAGACCAACTACGTGATGGCGACGACCGGCGTGTACATGAGCCTGTTCAACATCTTCGCCAATCTGCTGAGCCTGCTCGGCATCCTCGGCGGCGAGCGCGACTGAAGCGCGTCGCGACCACGAAAAGGGCGCTGAAGGCGCCCTTTTTCATTTGATGCGCGGCACCTGCGACTGCCACGCCCACGTCTGCGGGCCGGCGAGCCGCTATCCCTACTCGCCCAACCGGCTTTACACGCCTGAGGACGCGCTCCCGGCGGATTACCGGCGGATGCTCGATTCGCTCGGCATGGAGCGCGGCGTGCTCGTCCAGCCGAGCATTTACGGCACCGACAACCGCGCGCTGCTCGACGCGCTGGCGCAGGATCCGAAGCGGCTGCGCGGTATTGCGGTCGTGCCTTACGACATCCATGCTCGCGAGCTGGAAAAGCTGCATCAGGCGGGCGTGCGGGGCGTGCGCCAGAACATCGTCGATCTGAAGGAAGGCAAGGGGCGGCTGCCGCTCGACGATCTGCGCAGACTCGCGGTGAAGATCAAGCCGTTCGGCTGGCACGTCGAGTTCCTGATGCACGTGGA
>DASWER010000216.1:0-1834 GCA_036394655.1 Burkholderiales bacterium | reverse complement strand
GATTCGATCTCGCCGGGCTTGCGCAGCATCTTGTCCACATCCGCGGCGTGCAGCTCCTCGGAGTGGATCATTTGTCGGGCGAATTCCTCGAGTGCGATGGCGCGTCCTTCCACCAGGTGCAGCAACTGCTTGTAGAGTTCGAGCGCCGCGCGCTCGGCGTCGAGCGACTCGCGCAGCATCGCCGCGACGTCGTGCTGGTGACTGTCGAGCAGCGGGCCGATGGCGAGCGAGGGATCGGCGCCGAGCGTGGTGATCCATTCGCCGAGCTGCTGAGCATGCGTCAACGATTCTTCCGCCTGCGCGCGCAGCCAGGACACGATCGGAATGCGGCCGAAGCCGAAGACGAGGAATGAGTAATGCGTATAGCGGACCACGCCGGCAAGCTCGGCCTCGAGCAGGCGGTTGAGCACCTCAATGACCGGTTTCTCGTCGAGCTTCGGCATGGCGGCTCCTCTCGGCAAGGAAATCAGGGCCAGGGCGACGGCCCCGGCCCCGGCCCCGAGTAATTACGGACGTTGTACGGAATTAGGGGGCCGAATCACGTCGCATGGGCTCCGCCGGGCTTGGTGACGCCCTTAACCACCTTGCTCGCGGCGCGGCTTTCGGCCTGCGCGATGTTTCCGAGCGAGACTATGCCCACCAGGCGCTTCTCGCGGTTCACCACCGGCAGCCGGCGCACCTGCTGCTGGCTCATGTTCTTCGCCACGTGGTCGAGTTCCTCGTCCTCGTAGCAATAGAGCACCTGCTCGGTCGTCATCACTTCGCGCACCGGCGTATCCGGTCCCTTGCCCACCGCCACCGCACGGATCGCGATGTCGCGGTCAGTGATCATGCCGACCAGGCGATCGTTGTCGCCTACCGGCATGGACCCCGCATTGATCTCGTCCATGATCTTCGCCGCCTCGCGGATGCTCTGTCCCGGACTGGCCACGCGCACTTCGCGCGTCATTGCTTCGCTGACTCGCATTAGGTCTCCTTCCTTTGGGATTAGTCCCTCCTTGTTCCAAGCAAGAGATAAACCGCCAATGTCAGAAGGGTCACCGTGACTGCAATGCTCGATCCGACCGCGAGCGCGGCGGCGGGAATGATGAAGAACTTCGCTTCCGCGGCGAGCGCCTCGGCCGGCGCGATGGCAAGAAACAGGCTCGCGGCGATCAGGATCCAGCGGCGGATGTAAGGCACCAGCATCCAGCGCATCGTGCGGTTATACGAAAGCGCGCTCTCGCGCACCGGCGGCGAGCCGCTCGAGACGTCCTTGAACAGCGCAAACGGATCGAGATACAGCGCGATCTGCCGTGGCAGCGGCAAGCCCGCCCGGCGCTCGCGCATCAGCAGGGATTCGACGTCGGCGTCTTTGCGCTGCATGGCGTTAGCTTCGCCCTCTTGTGTTGCGTCAATCCGTTTGCATCGTAGCGCGCCCGGATTGCCCCTGAAGCATCAGTGCCTATGCACCAACATCGAGCATGTTGCGAGGCAACAGTGGTTCAGCGGCTGAAGCCGCTCGCGCCCGTTCCGGCTTTGACGCTGCCGCCTTTCTTCAGGCAAAGCTCTTTTTCCGGCCCGAACAGCTCGTCGCATTTCTTGCGTCGCAAGAATCAGACAACGCGCAGAGCCGGGGGTTCTGCGTCAGTCGCCTGGCTTGCCCACCACCTGAACGCTGCTCGCCTGCGGGCCGTCTTCGCCCTGCTCGGCTGTAAAGCGCACTTCGGTGCCGACCGTGAGGCGCTCGAACTCGATGTGCAGCACGCTGTTGGAATGGAAGTAGAACTGCCGGTCGTCGTCCAGCGCCCGGATGAAGCCGTAGCCTTCGTCGGCGAACAGCTTCTCGATCATG
>DASWER010000215.1:0-1544 GCA_036394655.1 Burkholderiales bacterium | reverse complement strand
AGCGTTTTGTTCTTGTTCGAGAGCACCGCGAGCGGCGAGTCGTTGCCCATCGAGCCGATCGACTCCTCGCCGGCCACGCTCATCGGCTCGAGGATGAACTTCAGGTCCTCCTGCGTGTAGCCGAAGGCCTGCTGCCGGTCGATCAGCGGCACGCGCGACTTGTACGGCTGGGTCTTCTCGCTCTCGACTTCGTCCAGCTTGACGCGGATGCGCTCGATCCACTCGGCGTAAGGCTTGGCGCTCGCGAGCGAATCCTTCAGCTCCTTGTCGTCGACGATGCGGCCCTTCTCCAGGTCGACCAGGAACATCTTGCCTGGCTGCAAGCGCCACTTCTTGACGATGCGCTCCTCGGGCACCGGCAGGCAGCCGCACTCGGAGCCCATGATTACGAGGTCGTCGTCGGTGACGATATAGCGCGAAGGCCGCAGCCCATTGCGATCGAGCGTCGCGCCGATCAGGCGGCCGTCGGTGAAAGCGATCGAGGCCGGGCCGTCCCAGGGCTCCATCATCGCGGCGTGGTACTCGTAGAACGCGCGCCGCTGCGGATCCATCAGCGTGTGGTTCTCCCACGCCTCGGGGATCATCATCATCATGGCGTGCGCCACCGAGTAGCCGCCCATGACCAGCATCTCGAGCGCGTTGTCGAACGAGGCCGAGTCCGACTGTCCGGGGTAGATGAGGGGCCACAGTTTTTCCAGGTCGGCGCCGAGGATGGGCGAGGAGATCGCGCCCTGCCGCGCCCGGATCCAGTTGACGTTGCCGCGCAGCGTGTTGATCTCGCCGTTGTGGCAGATCATGCGGAACGGGTGCGCCAGGTCCCACGAGGGAAACGTGTTGGTCGAGAAGCGCTGGTGCACCAGCGCGAGCGCCGACTCGACGCGCGCGTCCTTGAGATCGAGGTAGTACTCGCCGACCTGGTTGGCGAGCAGCATGCCCTTGTAGCAGACGGTGCGCGCCGACATCGAAGGCACGTAGAACGCCTTGGCATGCTTGAGCTTGAGCGCCTGGATGGCGTGGCCCGAGCTCTTGCGGATGATGTAGAGCTTGCGCTCGAGCGCGTCGGTCACGGTGACGCGCCGGCCGCGGCCGATGAACACCTGGCGGATCACCGGCTCGAGCTGGATCGCCGACTGCGCGAGATCGGAGTTGTCGACCGGCACATCGCGCCAGCCGAGCAGGACCTGGCCTTCGTCCTTGGTCGCGCGCTCGATCTCGTACTCGCAGGCGATGCGCGAAGCCGGATCGCGCGGCAGAAACACCATGCCGACGCCGTATTGACCGGAGGGCGGCAGCTTCACGCCCTGCTTGGCCATCTCCTCGCGATAGAAGCGATCCGGGATCTGGATCAGGAGGCCGGCGCCGTCGGAGAGCTTCGGGTCCCAGCCCACCGCGCCGCGGTGCGTGAGGTTGCGCAGCACCGTCAGTCCCTGCTCGACGATGGTGTGCGACTTGCGGCCTTTGATATTCGCGACGAAGCCTACGCCGCAGGCGTCGTGCTCGTTTTGGGGGTGGTAGAGGCCCTGGGGCTCGAAGCCCATGCGGCT
>DASWER010000214.1:0-16218 GCA_036394655.1 Burkholderiales bacterium | reverse complement strand
CGATCCCGAGCCGTACGCGGCCGAAGTCGAGCGCGCACGGGCACAAATGATCGCCACGCAAGCGCGCCTCGCCTATGCGACGAGCGAGCACCAGCGCGCGCAACGCCTGTGGGCCGAAAGCGCGATCGCGCAGCGCGAGCTCGACGAGCGCGTCAACGGCGAGCTGGAGGCCGACGCCAACCTGCGCGCGGCGCAGGCGGCGCTGCAGTCAGCGCGCCTGAACCTCGGCTACACGCAGGTGCGCGCACCGGTGTCGGGTCGCGTCGGCAGGCTGGAGATCACGGTTGGCAACCTGGTGGCCGCGGGTCCCGGCGCGCCGGTCCTCACGACGCTGGTTTCGGTGAACCCGATCTATGCGAGCTTTGACGCCGATGAGCATGTGGTGCTGCGGGCACTGAAGGACGGCCAGCGCAACGTCCCGGTCGAAGCCGAGACCGTGACCAACGGCGGCACGCAGCTGCGGGGCCGCCTGCAGCTCATCGACAACCAGGTGAATACGAAGAGCGGCACGGTGCGCGTGCGCGCGGTGTTTGACAACGCGGACGGCAGCCTGATCCCGGGACAGTTCGTCAAGCTGCGCATGGGACATGCGAAGACCGAGTCCGCGGTGCTGGTCAGCGAGCGCGCGGTGGGCACCGACCAGAACAAGCGCTTCGTGCTGGTGGTGGGCGAAGACAACAAGGCCGCCTACCGCGAGGTGACGCTCGGCGCGGCGGCGAATGGCCAGCGCATCGTCACCTCGGGCCTCAAGCCCGGCGAGCGCATCGTCGTCAACGGCCTGCAGCGCGTGCGGCCGGGGACGCTGGTCGAGCCGCAGCCCGCACCGCAGAGCACCGCTTCGGCGTCATGAGATTGCTCGACTGGCTCGGGCAGCTGTCGCTCGCCCGGGGCAGCGAGCCGATGTTCGTCACCTTCAACCATTGATTGCCGTGATTTAAGGGGAGTTTTCGCGTGAATTTGTCCAAGTTCTTCATCGACCGCCCGATCTTCGCGGGCGTGCTGTCGGTGCTCGTATTCCTCGGCGGCCTGATCGCGCTGCGCTTCCTGCCGGTCTCGGAGTATCCCGAGGTGGTGCCGCCCTCGATCGTGGTGCGCGCCAACTACCCCGGCGCGAGCCCGAAGGTGATTGCCGAGACCGTGGCGACGCCGCTGGAAGAGCAGATCAACGGCGTCGAGGGCATGCTCTACATGTCGAGCCAGGCCACCACCGATGGCGTGATGACGCTCACCGTCACCTTCAAGCTCGGCACCGATCCTGACCTCGCGCAGCAGAAGGTGCAGAACCGCGTCTCCCAGGCCGAGCCGCGCCTGCCCGACGAAGTGCGCCGCCTCGGCGTCACCACGGTGAAGAGCGCCGTGGATCTGACGATGGTGGTGCACCTCGTGTCGCCGAACGAGCGCTACGACATGACGTATCTGCGCAATTACGCGCTGCTCAACGTCAAGGATCGCCTGGCGCGCATCGAGGGCGTGGGACAGGTGCTGCTGTTCGGCTCGGGCGACTACTCGATGCGCGTGTGGCTCGACCCGCGCAAGGTGGCCGAGCACAATCTCTCGGCGAACGACGTGGTGCGCGCGATCCGCGAGCAGAACGTGCAGGCCGCCGCCGGCGTCGTCGGCGCCTCGCCCGGCGCCGAGAAGAACGATCTGCAGCTCTCGATCAACGCGCAGGGACGGCTCTCCAGCGAGGAGGAGTTCGGCGACATCATCGTCAAGACCGAGCCGAACGGCGCGATCACCCGCCTGCGCGACATCGCGCGGCTGGAGCTCGGCGCCTCGGACTATTCGCTGCGCTCGCTGCTCGACAACAAGCCCGCGGTCGCGGTGCCGATCTTCGCCGCGCCCGGGTCGAATGCGCTGCAGATCTCCGACGAGGTGCGCCGCACGATGGCCGAGATCAAGAAGAACATGCCCGACGGCGTCGACTACCAGATCGTGTACGACCCGACGCAGTTCGTGCGCGCCTCGATCAAGTCGGTGGTCCACACGCTGTTCGAGTCCGTGGCGCTGGTCGTGCTGGTGGTGATTCTCTTCCTGCAGACCTGGCGCGCCTCGATCATCCCGCTGGTCGCGGTGCCGGTGTCGATCGTCGGCACGTTCTCGCTGCTGTATCTCTTCGGCTTCTCGATCAATGCGCTCAGCCTGTTCGGCCTGGTGCTGGCGATCGGCATCGTCGTCGACGACGCCATCGTGGTGGTGGAGAACGTGGAGCGCAACATCGCCGCGGGGCTGTCGGCGCGCGACGCCACCTACCGCGCGATGAAAGAGGTGACCAACCCGATCATCGCCATCGCGGCGGTGCTGGTCGCCGTGTTCGTGCCGCTCGCCTTCATCAGCGGCCTGTCGGGCCAGTTCTACCGCCAGTTCGCGCTGACCATCGCCATCTCCACCGTCATCTCGGCGATCAACTCGCTGACGCTGTCGCCCGCGCTCGCGGCGCTGCTGCTCAAGCCGCACGACGGCCGGCCGAAGAACTGGTTCTTCCGCGGCTTCAACCGCATCTTCGGCGCCGGCACGCGCGCCTACAGCGCAAGCCTCGGCGGCGTGCTGTCGCGCAAGGCGCTGATGATGGGTATGTACGTGGTGCTGCTCGGCGCGACCGCGCTGCTCTTCAACAAGGTGCCCGACGGCTTCGTGCCCACCCAGGACAAGCAATACCTGATCGGCTTCGCGCAGCTCCCGGACGGCGCCACGCTCGACCGCACCGAGGACGTGATGCGCCGCATGGGCGACATCATGAAGAAGCAGCCCGGAGTGGAGAGCGCGGTCGGCTTCCCCGGCCTGTCGATCAACGGCTTCACCAACAGCTCGAACTCGGGGATCGTGTTCGCGACGCTGAAATCCTTCGACGAGCGCAACAGCCCGGCGCTTTCCGGCGGCGCGATCGCCGGCGCCCTCAACCGGCAGTTCGGCGCCATTCCCGACGCCTTCATCGTCATCTTCCCGCCGCCGCCGGTGCAGGGCCTGGGCACGACCGGCGGCTTCAAGCTGTATCTCGAGGACCGGGCATCGCTCGGCTACGAGGCGCTCGACGCG
Source organism: Burkholderiales bacterium (assembly GCA_036394655.1). Classification (GTDB taxonomy): domain Bacteria; phylum Pseudomonadota; class Gammaproteobacteria; order Burkholderiales; family SG8-39; genus SCGC-AG-212-J23. Next base: position 13,182 of record DASWER010000214.1, on the reverse strand, counting down.
GCGACCAAGGCATTCATGACGAAGGCCTACCAGACGCCCGAGCTCGCCGGGATGTTCACGACCTACCAGGTGAACGTGCCGCAGATCTATGCCGACGTCGACCGCACGAGGGCGCGCCAGCTCGGCGTACCGGTGACCGAGGTGTTCGACACGATGCAGATCTACCTCGGCAGCCTGTACGTGAACGACTTCAACAAGTTCGGGCGCACCTACTCCGTGCGCGTGCAGGCGGACGCCCCGTACCGCGCCCGCGCCGAGGACATCGGGCTTCTCAAGGTGCGCACCAACTCCGGCGAGATGGTTCCGCTCTCTGCTCTCCTGAAGGTGAAGCCGAGCTTCGGTCCCGAGCGCGCGATCCGCTACAACGGCTTCCTCGCCGCCGACATCAGCGGCCGCAACGCGCCGGGCTTCTCCTCGGGCCAGGCGCAGGACGCGATCGAGCGCATCGCCGCCGAGACGCTGCCGCCCGGCATCAGCTACGAGTGGACCGAGATCACCTACCAGGAGATCCTCGCCGGCAACTCGGCGATCTGGGTCTACCCGCTCGCCATCCTGCTGGTGTTCCTGGTGCTCGCCGCGCTCTACGAGAGCCTCGCGCTGCCGATCGCCATCATCCTGATCGTGCCGATGGGGCTGCTCGCGGCGCTCACCGGTGTCTGGCTCACGAAGGGCGACAACAACATCTTCACGCAGATCGGCTTCATGGTGCTGGTCGGCCTCGCGGCGAAGAACGCGATCCTGATCGTCGAATTCGCGCGCGAGCTCGAGTTCGCCGGGAAAACGCCGGTCCAGGCCGCGATCGAGGCGGCGCGCCTGCGGTTGCGGCCGATCCTGATGACCTCGATCGCCTTCGTGATGGGCGTGATACCGCTCGCCTTCTCGGTGGGCGCCGGCGCCGAGATGCGCCAGGCGATGGGCATCGCGGTGTTCTCCGGGATGATCGGCGTCACCGCCTTCGGCATCTTCCTCACGCCGGTGTTCTACGTGCTGCTGCGCGCGCTCTCCGGCAACCGGCCCCTCAAGCAACATGGGGAATCCACCTTCGGCGCCGGCGGCGCCATAGAACCGGTGGCTTCTGCGCCGATCGACAAGGACGCGTCATGACACTCGATCTTGTTATTACTCGCGCCGCGGGCGCGGTCATCGCCACGACGGCGGCGGCCTGGGGTTTGGTGCCCCGAATGAAAAGTCTCCCGCTTGCACTGGTGACGCTTGCATTGCTCGCCGGCTGCTCGGCTTCGCTACCGAAGATCGACGCCGACAAGCTGCCACCGACGCCGCAGAGTTTCCGTGAGGGAGGCAGCTTCACGGTGGCCGCTCCGGCCGATGCCCAGCCGCGCGGCGAATGGTGGAAGGCGTTCTCCGACCCGGTGCTCGACGAGCTGATCGGGCGCGCCGATCGCGGCAACACCAGCATCCGCGTCGCCGCGGCGCGGCTCACGCAGGCGCGGGCTTTCGTGCGCGCGACCGACGCGGCGCGCATGCCGCAGATCGACGCCGGCGCCGGTGCCCAACGCGCCGGCGGCATCGTCAACGGCATCGGCGGTCCGGCGCGCAGCCTGTTCAGCGCGGGCGTCGACCTTTCCTACGAGGTGGACCTCTTCGGCCGGCTACGCCAGGCGAGCGACGCCGCGCGGCTCGATGCGCAGGCGAGCGAAGGCCTGCTGCAGAGCGCACGGCTCCTGGTGCAGGCCGAGGTGGCGCAGACCTACCTCGCGCTGCGCGCGATCGACACCGAGCGCGCGCTGGTGCGCAGCACGGTCGTCGCCTATCGCGACACGCTGGCGCTGACCGAGCGGCGCTGGCGCGCCGGCGACGTCGCCGAGCTCGACGTCGCGCGGGCGCGCACCGAGGTCGCGGCGACCGAATCCGATGCGCTCGCGCTCGATCGCCGCCGCGCGGAGCTGGAGCACGCGCTCGCGGTGCTGGTGGGCGAGGTCGCCTCGACCTTCGTCATCCCTGCGGATCAATGGAACACGCTGCTGCCGGCGGTGCCCGCCGGCGTGCCGAGCACGGTGCTGACGCGCCGCCCGGACATCTCCGCGGCGCAGAACTCGCTGGTCGCGGCGCAGACGCGCGTCGGCGTGGCAAAAGCGGCCTGGTTCCCGAGCTTCGCGCTCACCGCGAGCGGCGGATACGCCTCCACCGATCTTTCGGATCTCTTCAAGTGGTCCTCGCGCGCCTGGGGTATCGGCGTGCTCGGCGCGCTGCCGATCTTCGACGGCGGGCGGCGCAACGCGGGCATCCAGTCCGCGGGCGCCGAGTTCGACATCGCCCTCGAGCGCTATCGCGAGCAGGTGCTGGTCGCCTTTCAGGACGTCGAAGACCAGCTCGCGGCGCGCGCGCTGCTCGAGGAGCAGGCCGAAGCGCAGGAGCGCGCCGTCGCCTCCGCTTCGCGCTCGACCGCGCTCTCCGAGGTGCGCTACCGCAACGGCTACGTGAGCCAGCTCGATCTGCTCGACGCGCAGAGGAGCGAGCTGCGCAACCGCCGCCAGGCGCTGCAGGTGCGCTCGGCGCAATACCAGAGCAGCGTCGCGCTGGTGCGCGCGCTCGGCGGCGGCTGGAACTAGCCAACGGAGACCGACATGACAACTCAGGATTCATCCCAGTACAGCGACGCCGTGGCCCTGGCCGGCAGGGTTCTGTTGAGCGCCATCTTCCTGCTTTCGGTGATGGGCAAGCTCGCCGCTCCTGCCGGCACGATCGGCTACATCGCCGCGGCCGGCCTGCCGCTGCCGCAACTCGCATACGCGCTGGCCGTCCTGATCGAGCTCGGCGGCGGCCTCGCCCTGCTGGCGGGCTACCAGACGCGCATCGCCGCCGCGGCGCTCGCGCTCTTTTCTGTTGCTGCGGCCTTTGGCTTCCACGCCAATTTCGGCGACCAGAACCAGATGGTCCACTTCCTGAAGAACCTGGCGATCGCCGGCGGCCTGCTCCAGTTGGTCGCCTTTGGATCCGGCCGGTGGAGCGTCGACGCCCGGCTCCTAGGCCGACAGGCCGTGGCCCGTTACAGCTGAAACACCGGGGGCCGGATAAGGGTAAAGTTATCCACAGCCCCCGGATGGGACAAAATGCAGCCGTGAAACCCTCTGCCAACATGGAAGTCGCGCCAGCCGTCCTGGTCATCGATGATGACCAGGTGATGCGCGATCTGATGTCGGACTGGCTCGAGGCAGCGGGCTACCGCGTCCTTAAGGCAGCCGGCTGCGAGGAAGCGATGGCGCAGGTCAGGCTTCACCAGCCGGCAGTGGTGGTCACCGACATGTTCATGCCCGGCCCCTGCGGCGAAGAAGCGATCGCCGAGATCAGGAAGGCAGTGCCGGGAGTCGCGATCGTCGCCGTCTCGGGCAATTTCAACTCCGGCGCCCGCTGCCTGGTGGGAAAAGTACTCCGAGGCATGTGCGGGGACAACGCCATTGCCGCCGGCGCGAATCGCGCCCTCGCCAAGCCGGTGCAGCGCCGCGAGTTTCTCCAGGCCGTCGCCGAGCTGGTCGCCCCTGCCGCCGCGCGCTAAGACGCTGTCGCTGGTCCGCGGGCTGGTCTGGCTCGGCGCGGGGCTCATCGCCATCAATGTTGCCGGCGCGATCGCCGGCGTGCATTGGGCCATTACCTCCGCCGCGATGCTCGTCCTGCTGGGCGCAGCGGTATGGCGGCTCGCGCGGCGCGAGGAGTATTTCAAGCGCAAGTGGAGCCGCTTTCACGCCATGATCGAGCAGAGCTCGGATGCCGTGCTGCTGGTCAATCCCGAAGGCGACGGCGTGCTCTACGCGAGCCCGGCCTTCGAGCGCATGACCGGCTATCGCGCCGAGGACCTCCACGGCCGGACGCTCGCGCAGTCCGTCCATCCCGACGACCTCGCGCTGGTGCAGCAACAGCAGGCCAAGCTGCGCGAGACGCCGGGAATCACCGTGACGTACGAAGCCCGCATGCGGCACAAGGACGGCAGCTGGCGCTGGATGGAAAAGACCGTCACCAACCTGCTGCACGAGCCGAGCATCCAGGCGCTGGTCGCCAACTTCCGCGATATCAGCGAGCGCAAGGCCGCCGAGGAGGAGCGCGCGCGCCTCGGCCTGCGGCTGCGCCAGGCGGAGCGGATGGAGGCCGTCGGCCGTCTCGCCGGCGGCATCGCGCACGACTTCAACAACATCCTCGGCGGCATCCTCGGCTATAGCGAGATGCTCGCCGAGCAGACGCCCGAAGGTCCGCTCAGGCGCTACGCGACGAACGTCCTCACCGCCGCCAACCGCGCGCGCGGCCTGGTCGACCAGATCCTCGCCTACAGCCGCAGCCAGCGCGGCGAGCGCGTCGCGGTGGACCTGGGTCGCGTGGTCGCCGAAACGCTGGATCTGGTGCGCGGCTCGCTGCCGCCCGGCATCCTGCTCGAAGGCCATGTGCCGGCGGCGCCGGTGCACGTGGTGGGCGACGCCACGCAGCTCCACCAGGTGCTGATGAACCTGTGCACCAACGCCATCCAGGCAATGGACCGGGCGGGCACGCTGCGCGTCACGCTCGAGACCCTCGACACCCGCGAGCCGCGCAGCGTGCCGCACGGCGCGCTGCAGCCCGGCGCGTATGCCACGCTGTCGATCGCCGATACCGGCAGCGGCATGGACGAGGCGACCATCGCGCGCATCTTCGAGCCGTTCTTCACCACCAAGGATGTCGGCAAGGGCACCGGCCTCGGCCTGTCGCTGGTCTATGGCATCGTCACAGACTCGGGCGGCGCGATCGATGTCGCGAGCCGCGTCGGCCAGGGCAGCACTTTCACCATCTACCTGCCGCGCGTCGACGGCGCGACGGCGCCGGCCGAAGAAGAGAAGACGCCGATCCCGCGCGGCCAGGGCCAGCGCATCCTGGTCATCGACGACGAGGCGCCGCTGGTGGCGGTGACCACCGAAGTGCTCTCGCGCCTGGGTTACAAGGCGGTCGGCTTCTCGAACGGCCGCGACGCGCTGGCGGAAGTGCAGGCCGCGCCGGCGCGCTTCGACGCGGTGATCACCGACGAGGTGATGCCCGGCCTGAGCGGCACCGAGCTCGCGCAGCGCCTGCGCGTGCTGCGGCCCGACCTGCCCATCGTGCTGGTGAGCGGCTACATCGGGCCGATGATGAGCGAGCGCGCCCATGCCGCCGGCGTCGGCCGCATCCTGAAGAAGCCGGTGCAGTCCCGGGAAACCGCGAGCGCCTTGGCAGAACTGTTGCACCTGTAACGCCGGCGGCCCGCCGGCGACATCGTTGCGCCATCCGGCGCGCCGAGCATGCGTGGCATGAGATCCCTGCTCGCCGCCGGCCTGCTTTGCGCTGCGGCTACAAGCGCGCACGCCATCGACGGCGTCTCCCTCATCTACGGTCAGGGCAACAGCGTCGATGTTTTCGGCATCGAAGCGCGCACGGCCGACTGGCGCCGCTGGCAGCTCGGCAACGCCTGGCACCTGTCTGCCTATGGCATGGGCTCCATAGCCTACTGGCGCGCGCGTGAGCACACCGAGAACAAGGAGCTGTGGGACTTCGGCGTCGCGCCGGTGCTGCGCCTGCAGCGGGCGGGAACCGGCCTGGTGCCTTATTTCGAAGCGAGCCTCGGCGCGCACCTGCTGTCCAGGCGCCGCATCAACGGCAATCGCGAATTGAGCACCGCGTTCCAGTTCGGCGAATTCGTCGGCGGCGGCGTGCTGTTCGGCCCGCGCCAGAACCTCGGCGTCGGAGTGCGCCTGCAGCACGTCTCCAACGGCGGCATCAAGAACCCGAATCCCGGGCTGACGTTCGCCAGCGTCGCGCTGCGCTATGAGTTCTGAACGTTACAACCGTAACCGGGCGTCGCATCGCTGCAATCTCCCCGTAGATATCGCGCGTGATACTTCATTCATGTTTGCGGGCTCGCCACAGCAGTCCAGGGGTCTTCCTCTCCTCCCCCTCTCCCTTGAACGATCCCTGATGTGGCGGGCCTCTTTTATTTCCCAGCGATGAAAAGCATCCTCGACCGTTCGTTTCGGTATATCCCGAGCCACGCCACCGACGTGAGGAAGACCTTCGAGCGCATCCGCAAGGAGCACGAAGCGAAGCCCGCGCCGATGCACGGCGTCGTGCCGATCAAGCGCGAGCAGAAAACCGCCTGAGCCGGTTTCCCGGCCCAGGCGTTCCTTTCGTTTAGAACGTGTGGATGATGCCGCCGCCGAAGCCGGTCGGGTCGGCGCCGCGCGCCGGGTCACGGAACAGCGTGGTCGACGTGATCGGCGAGTTGCCGAAGGTCTGGAAGGCGTTGGCCTCATTCGAGATGCGCGTCGCCACGGCGTAGAGCTGCGTGCGCTTGGACAGTGAATAGCCATAGCGCGCCGAGATCTGCTTCGCCTTGCTGTCGGAGAGATCCGACAAGCCCGCTCCCGAGAGCTTCTCCTCGCCCTTCTGGCCGTAGGAGAGCCCAATCGCGTGCGGTCCCGCCTGGTACTTTCCCACGAGGTACCAGTTGGTCACCTTCCGCTCGAGCGCACCGAGGCCGCCGATGTCGTCGGCCTTGTACTTCAGGCGCTCGAGGATGCCGCCCACGGTGAAGTTGGTGAGGAACGTGTACTGCACTGCGCCCTTCCAGGCGTCGTCCTTGCCGCTGGACGCCGCGGCGTTGAACAGCGTGTTGAGCGCCTGGAAGTCCTTGTGGCGCTCATACGCCGCGGTGACATAGAGCGGCCCGGCCTCGTACATCACCGAGCCGGCGTAGAGCGCGGGCCGCAGGTTGCTGGCCTCGCTCACGCCATTGGCGGTGGACCCCACGTTGGTGTCGCTGGTGCCATAGGCCACACGGCCCGAGACGCCGCGCCAGTTCGGCGTCCAGTACTGCACGACGTTTGCCACACGGCGGCTGAAGCTCGCGCGCTCGGCGAAGGTCGCGCCGCCCTGGCCGGCGGTGATGCTGCCGGTACCGCCGAGAATGCCGGTGTACCCGGCGATGCCGGTGTCTCCCGTGGGATCGAGGCGCAGCGTCGAATTCTTGTACGGCGAGTCCCACTGTCCGAGGAACGCCTGTCCCCAGTTGCCCAGCAAGCCGGCGGCCGAATTGCGCGAGGCCAGGAAGCCCGACTGCGTGCCGTTGTCGAGATTCACGGCGCTCTCGATCTGGAAGAAGGCGCGCAGGCCCTGGCCGAGGTCCTCGGTGCCGCGGAAACCGAGATTGGAGCTGTTGCTCGTGACGCGGCTGCGGCTCGGAAAGTTGAGGCCCGACGACCCGGTGGCCTTGACCGATTCGATATCGACGTTGAGCGTGCCGTAGATCTGGATGTTGCCCACCGATTGCACGTTGCTCTGTGCCAGCACAGCGCCGGGTGCGGCGAATGCGGCGAGCGTGGCGAGCGTGATGCGTTTCAGCTTCATTGCGATCCTCACTGTTTGGGTTGACTCCAAGACGGAGCGATCGCAGGCTCGGTGAGCGCGGTGTTACGAGAATTACAAACACGTCTCTTCGGACCACAGCGGACACACGCCGCGACACATTGCGCCTGTAACAAGCGGTGCGCCGCATGAAACAAGCGCGCCACGCGCAGCGCGCACGATCAGCGCATGAAAACCATTCGCGTGCTGCTCACGATTGCACTGCTGGCCGCGTCTTCGCCGCTACTCGCCGCCGATCTGTCGAAGACCATGATCCTGGTCGCGCGGCCCGAGCTGACCGATGAGTTCTACGGCGCCACCGTCCTGGTGGTTACGCCGCTCGGCGGCGATCAGCACGTCGGCTTCATCCTCAACCGCCCGACCTCGCTCACGCTCGGCAAGCTGTTTCCCGGCGACGCGGCGGCGCTCAAGGTGCCCGATCCCGTGTTTCTCGGCGGGCCGGTCGGCACCGAGCTGATCTTCGCGCTGGTCGAGCGCAACGACAGTCCCGGCGGCAAGTCGCTCGCGCTGATGCCGGGGCTCTATGCCACGATCGACGCCAACACGGTGGACAGCATCATCGGCAACGAGCCGCGGCATGCGCGCTTCGTCGCCGGCTTCGTCGCCTGGCAGCCGGGCGAATTGCAAAACGAGATCGAGCGCGGCGCGTGGTTCGTGCTCTCGCCCGAGCCCTCGCTGGTCCTGCGCCAGCCGCAAGGCTTGTGGGAAGACCTGGTGCAGCGCTCGAAGAAAGCCGCCGACGCGATCTGACGGCGCTTGTTGCGGGTGTAACCGGAAGGCGACAGACCGCAACAAGCGTGTCGCACCCCGTCTTCAGACTAGGGGCTGCTGTATCCCAACATCAATTGGAAAAGGAAACACCATGAACCGCATCATCGCTACCGCCCTTCTCCTCACCTTCGCCGTCTCCGGCTGCGCCTCGCTGCCCGACAGCATCAAGGGGCCGTTTGCCCACAGCGGCAGTACGAGGACCGACGCCAGTCAGGATCAGGCTGAAGTGAGCCCGTACCCGAAGCAGAGCCCGTTCGGTAACTAACCGATCGCAGCGGGACGACCGCCCAGCGTGAATGCGCGGCGGTCGTCGCTTCTCTGGAGGAATCTCAGTAGACGGTTTCGACCGGGGCGCTGAAGATGTAGCCGACGCCGCGCTCGGTCTTGATGTAGCGCGGCTCGGAGGCGTCGGGCTCGAGCTTGCGGCGCAGGCGCATGATCTGCACGTCGACCGAGCGGTTGAACACTTCGTCGTTGTGCAGGCGCGAAAGATCGATCAGCTGATCGCGCGACAGCACGCGCTGCGGCGCGCCGAGCAGCACCACCAGCAGGGCGAATTCGCCATTGCTCAGCGGCACCGGCGTGCCGCCCTTCGCGGTGAGCCGCCGGGTGTTGAGATTCAGCTCCCAGCCATCGAAGCGGTAGGCGCGAATCCCCTCGGGGCGGCCTTGCCGCACTTCGGTGTGGCGCCGGCGCAGCACCGTGCGGATGCGCGCCAGCAGCTCCCGCGGGCTGAAAGGCTTGGTGAGATAGTCGTCGGCGCCGAGCTCCAGGCCCATGATGCGGTCGGCTTCCTCGCTGCGCCCGGTGAGCATGATGATCGGGATCTGCGACTCGTCGCGCAGCCGCCGCGCGAGCGCCATGCCGTCCTCGCCGCGCAGCTTGAGATCCAGCACGATCAGATCGACGACCTCTTCGGCCAGCACCGCCTGCATGCTGCGGCCGTCGGCGACGGTCGTCACCCGAAGCTCGTTCTGCTTCAGATAGTCCGAAATGAGATCGCGCACCAGCGGGTCGTCGTCGACCGCCAGTACGTGCGGCAGCGCCGACTGCAGCGGTGCCTGGGGCGCTCGGGTCATGAATGCCTGGTCACTGATCACGAGTGGAAGAGTAGCCAGCGGCTTCTTCCGCCATTACAAGTGTAATGGTAGTCCCCCTACTTATACCTAGGAGTAAACATCGGGCCCCGCGTATGGCAATTGCTACACGCCGATTTACGTCGCCGGCTTTGGCAGCAACTGACCTTGTAACAGGAGACGCAGGGTGGCGAGCGCAATCAGTCCTACCACTATGTTGGCGGCCACAAAGAGGACCGGCGCGATCGTAGCGACGGCACCTGTGGCGCCGCGCTCCATCATGTCAAGCGGCACGGCGGCAAGCGTGGCCGCGCCGAAGGTCAAAGCCCAATAGGACGCGGCAAACGGCTGTTGCCGGATCCAGGGCAGCAGACGCAGCAGCAGAAGCGCCTGCAGCACTCCGTATCCCAGCATGGCGTAGGCGAGCTCACCGGGTGCGCCGGTGGTGACGCTGAGGTAGGCAACGCCGCCGACCGCTGGCGGGGCGAGCTGGATGCCGAGGGTCGGCCGCAGCGGTGGAGGCATGCTGGTCACGGTGTACAGCCGATGCAGCAGCACCGATTCGATCGCCAGCCAGGAAAAGAAGCCCGCGCCGAAGGCGAGCTGGCCCCAATCGCGGTGGCCGAGGGCAGCGGCGGCCGTCGCGGTGACGAAGGCGCCACCGACTGCAGGCAGATAAAGCACCGGCGTCGTGGCGCCGGGATCGCGGCCGCCGCGCCACAGGATCCCCGTTCGCCAGACGGCGAAGGCGAGAGTGAAGGACGCTCCAATGGCGAACGCGGCCTGCGCGGCAAGCCGCGAATAGGGAAGGACAGCGATGGAGATGAGCATCGTGGCGATGCCAACCAGCCCGACGAAGCAGCACTGGATCGGATGCTCGAGCTCTCGAAGCGCCGCTTCGCGCGCGTAAATCCATTTCGCCGCGTAAAGCGCGAGCATCAGCGCCCAGACGATCCCGGCGACGAGCATCAAAGCTTCGCCGATGGCCGACGGCAGCTGCCAAACGCGCGCCGCGACGCGCCATGCGCCGCCCAGCCCGGCGAGGCCCAATACGATGCCGAAAAACGAGGCGGGCACTTACCTTTCGCCGGTCGGCTGCTCGAGGGCGCGGCGCATCGTCGGAATCTCCTGCTGCTGCGCGGCGATGATCTGCTGCGCGTTGCGTCCATAGCGCAGCTCGGCCTGCGCCATGTCGATCGCGCCCTGGTGGTGCGGCACCATCATCGCGACGCTTCGCCGCCGGCGGCTGCCAACGTCTTAGCGCCAGCGACGAGCGCGAGGGCGGACAGCGCCACTCGCGGAATGAATTTGGAGCGGTTGGAGTTCATGGGGGCAGTCTCGCCGCCCTTTGCTGCCGAGGAATTACGAATCGATGACAACCGAAACCGGCGCGTAACCTCAGCGGTCGTCGGTGTACCAGTAGCGCTGCGCGAGCTTGGTGCCCATCGAGCGCCGGAAGACCGCCGGCACGCCCTGCGGGATCACGGTGGTGAAGTAGTGCCAGTCGCCGTGGCGGTCGAACTTGCGCGTCGAGGTGATCGCTTTGACCTGGGTGAGCCGCGTCAGCTTCTGCCCGCGCCGGGCGCCGTAGCGTTTCAATGCCCAGAGGAAGGCCACGTCCTCGGCGATGTCGCGCCCCTCGTCGTAGCCGCCGAGCGCCTCGAAATCGGTGCGGCGGCAGAACACCACGCCCGCGTCCATGCGCGTGACCAGCACGATCGGAAGCATCAGGAGCCAGGTCATGGCGATGCCGAGCGACCAGCGCTCGGGCAGCACGCCGGTCGCGCCGCCGACCACGTCGGGACGCGCGAGCGCCGCGTCGATCGCGTTGAAGGTCTCGGGGTGGATGCTGGAATCGGCATCGATGAAGCACAGCGTCTCCCCCCTTGCGAGCCGCGCGCCGCCATTGCGCACGGCGGCGATCAGGCGCTTTTCGACCGGCGCGACTTCGCAGCCGCGCGCGGCGGCGATCGATGCAGTGGCATCGGTGGACGCGTTGTCGGCGACGATGACCTGGACCTCATGCTTGGTTCTGGCGCGAGCGGCATCAACGCTGTCGAGCAGGCGCGGCAGCAGGCGCGCTTCGTTGTAGGCCGGGATGACGAGCGAATGCCGCTGCGCTACCGAGGCGTAGCGCGAAACCAGAACTCGATCTCCGAGGTCTCGGCGTCGAAGCGCGCCGAATGGGTCACGCCCGCGCGAACGTGGTACCAGTCGCCCGGGCCGTAGCGGGTCTCTTTGCCGTCGACCGTGAGCAACAGCTCGCCCTGGGTGATGACACCGACGTTCTCGGTGTCGTGGCTGTGCGGCTTGATCACCGTGCCCGCGGGATAGGAAGCGAACAGCACATCGCAGTTCTTTGCCTCGAGCTTGAAGGCGTCGAACGGGCCTGCGAACGGCGGCAGGCTGCGCAGCAGCTTCGGAAAGTGCTGCATCACTCCTGCAGGAAGCGGTAGAGATCCGGCGTCGCGAGCGAGCGCTCGAGATAGCCGAACGTGCCCTGCTCTTTCACTTCGCGCGCCGCCTCGACCAGGCCAGTCATTGATGCGCGCCAGAGCGAGGAGGCGAGACTGATGCGCCGCACGCCGGCTTGCTCGAGCTCGGCGACGCTGAAGGATTTGCCCTTGATGCCCACCATGAAGTTCACCGGCCTGCCGAGCGATTGGCACAGCTTGCGCACCGCGTCCAAATCGGGCAGGCCCGGCGCGAACAGCACGTCGGCGCCGGCTTTCTCGAACGCCTGCAGGCGCTGGATGGTGTCGTCGAGGTCGGGATTGCCGCGCAGGAAATTCTCCGCGCGCGCCGTGAGCGTGAACGGAAACGCGACGCGCTTCGCCGCCTGCGCTGCGGCCTTCACGCGCTCCACCGCGTCGCGAAACGCGTAGAGCGGTTTTTCCTTGTTGCCGGTCGCGTCCTCGATCGAGCAACCCACCAGGCCGGCCTGGGCGGCGAGCGTTACGGTCTCGGCGACGACCGACGGCGCGTCGCCAAAGCCTTTCTCCAGGTCTGCGGATACCGGGAGATCAGTCGCGGCGACGATCAGGCGCGCCTGCCCAAGCGCCTCGTCGCGCGTGATTTTGCCGTCGCGCCGGCCGAGCACGCCGGCTGCGGCACCGCTCGAGGTCGCGAGCGCCTGGAAGCCCAGCCCGGCGAGGATGCGCGCCGAGCCGCCGTCCCACGGATTCGCAATGACGAATGCAGCCGGCCCCTTGTGCAGGGCCTGGAAGCGCTCGGCTTTCTCGCGTTGGTTCATCTATTCGATCCGGATGTTGTTGTCGCGCACCACTTTGCCCCAGCGCGCCATCTGCTCGACGATCCATTTCTGCGTCGCCTCGGGGCTCAGCGTCACCACGTCCATGCCGAGCGTCTCGGTCAGCGTCCTGTTGACGTCCGTAAGCTTGGTCGCCTTCACCAGCTCGGCGTGGAACTTGTCGATGATCGGGCGCGGCGTGCCGGCAGGCGCGAGGATGCCCCACCAGGCGTGCGCCGAGACGTCGATGCCCTGCTCCTTCAGCGTCGGCACCTCAGGCATGGTGTGCGAGCGCTTGTCGCCGGTGAGGACCAGCGCGCGCAGCTTGCCGTTCCTCACGTGCTGCGCCTGCGCCGCGGTCGAGGCCATCGCCAGCTCGACCTGTCCGCCCATCGCGTCGGTCGAGAGCGGCCCGCCCCCCTTGTAGGGCACGGGCACGAACTTCACCCCGGCCGCCTGGTTGAGCACGATCGTGGTCAGGTGCGCGAGCGAGCCGTTGCCGACATTGCCCATCGTGATGGTGTCGGGCTTCGCCTTTGCCGCGGCGAGCACGTCGTCGAACGTCTTGTAAGGCTTGACCGTCGCGGTGGTGATCGCCATCGGCGCCGTGCCGACCAGCATCACCGGCGCGAAATCCTTCACCGGATCGAACGGCAGCGTGGGATTGAGCGCCTGGTGCACCGAATGCGTGTCGAAGATGAAGACGAAGGT